>JBCBPG010000633.1:0-3182 GCA_039820865.1 Pseudomonadota bacterium | reverse complement strand
GCGGTCCAGGCGCGGTTGGTATCGAAGATCACCGGCTCGGCCCGGTCGGCGTAGTAGCTGTCGAAGAGCCCGCGCAAGAGCCGCGCCCGCTGGTCGCCATCGACCATCGGCGCCAGCTCCGACCCGGCCGAGACCTGCGCGACCAGCCCCTCGAAGAGCGAGGCGACCGGGCTCGACATGCCGGCATGGAAGCGCGGGTTCTGGCGCAGCACCGCCGCCGTCAGCGTAGAGCCCGCGCGCGGCAGCCCCGAGATGAAGTGGAAGCGGCGCTCGGTCGTCATGCGGGCCCTCCTGGCTGGCCCCCCTGCCTAGAGCATTTTCCAGCCAGACTGAATCAGTCTGGCGACAAGAAAATGCGGCAAACAAAACAACCTGGAGCGCGAGACCTGACGCAGTCAGGTCGGCGAGCGCTCTAGACCGCCGCGCATCCAGGGCCAAGCGGGCGCCGTAGAGGGCGTCACCGACCAAGGCGTCGCGCCATGTGCCCCACGGCACAGGGGCGCCGGCCCCGCAACCCTAGGTACTCGTCACCAGCGCGACGACAAAACCCGCGAGGCCACCAGATGCGCAACGACGTCTTTGAACCCTACGACGAAGCCCGGAAACGTACGACCCGCCAGCCCCGCGCCATCGAGGGGCATCTCGTCTCCGTCTGTCTCTTCTTCTGCGTGCTGCTGATCATCTGATCGGCACACCAGCCACGGCTCCCCCGCGAGCGGGGGTCCAGGGAGCGCGGCCGCTGGGGTAGGCCCGCAGCTCCCGCGGCGCCGCGTCCGATGGGGTCGGACGCGGCGCCGTCATCTCTCGCGACGGGGCCGCATCCGATGGGGTCGGACGCGGCGCCTGATCTGACGACAGGCCAGCAAATGCCGCCGGCCATGCCGGCCTCAGGTCTTCTCGGTCTCGGCGCAGCTCTCGGCGATGCGGCGGATCACGTCGGGCGAGACCAGGACCAGCCGTCCGCCCTCGGCCGCCAGCCAGCCCTCGCGCGTCCAGGCGCGCAGCCGCCGGTTGACGTTCTCGCGCGAGAGCGAGGCCATCTGTCCCAGCGTGGTCTGCGAGAAGCGCTCGCGGATGCGGGTGCCGCCCTCGCCATGCGGCTCGCCCCAGCGCTGGGCGAGGTCCATCAGGCAGCGCGCCAGCCGCGCGGCGCCGTCGTCGAGCGAGCGGTTCTCGGTCAGCGCATTGGCGGCGCGGAGCTTGCGGGCGAGGTCGATCAGGACCGAGAGCATCGCCTCGGGATGCTCCAGCAGCACGGCCTTGACGTCGACGAAGCCCAGCATCAGCCCCGTCACCGGTCCCGCGGCGGTCACGTCCGCGCTCCGCGGCGAGCCGTCGAGCAGCGAGAGCTCGCCCACCAGGTCGCCCGAGCCGAGCTGGCCGAGCAGGATGCGCCGGCCGTTGGAGGCGACATTGGTGATCTCGACGCGCCCGGTCTCGATCACCAGCATCGCGTCGCCCGGCATGTCGCGGTGGAAGATCACCGTGCCGTCGGTGAACACACGACGGCTGCCGCGTGCCATCAGCCGCCGGCGCACATCGCCCGAAAGCGCTCTCAGGAACTGGCTGCGCTCCATCCCTGCCGATCCATCGCTCTTTCCCACGCGCCACTCTCGCCGCTGTCCGGCCCGGGGGCAACGACGATGTTGCGCCGCAGGGCGCTCATGCCGCGACCCGCGTCAGGCAAAGGGGTTGCTCTCCGTCCAGGTGCTGCCGACGCCGAAGAGGTCGTCGGCGGTGTTCAGCACCGCCTCGACCGTGCCGTCGCTGCCGACATCGATCTGCACCAGCCCGTCGCCGACCGTCAGCCGCGCGGCCAGCAGGGTCCCGTTGTCGTCGGTCACGCCGATGCGGTCCTTCGAGCGGAAATCGACCAGCGTGTCGCCGTCGAGCTCCTCAACCGTGCCGATGACGGTATTGCGCCCCACCGTAGGCCGCCCCGCCGCGTCGCCGAAGAAGATGGTGTCGGTGCCGAGGCCGGGGCGCACGAAGTCGTCGCCAGAGCCGCCGATGATCAGGTCGTTGCCACTGCCACCGCCCAGGATGTCGTTGCCGCCCCGCCCATCGATGGTGAGGTCGAGGGCGGTGTCGAAGACCAGGGTGTCGGCGACCTCGCGCCCGGTGACGGGGCCTCGGCCGTCGATGCGCAGGCGCACGATGGCATCGTCGCTCCCGCCCCGGCTGTCCTCGACCGTGTAGACGAAGCTGTCGCCCGCCGACTGCCCGAAGGCGACGTCGTCGAAGGCGCCGTTCGGGTCGTAGACCAGCCCGCCATCCGCATCGACCGTCACCCGCGCGCCCGAGGCCAGCGTGACCGTCGACCCAGGCGCGGCGGTGTTGCCCTCGACCGCGACGATGGCGAACGGATCGCCGTCCGGGTCGCGGTCGCGTCCCGCGCCGTTGTTGGCGAAGAGATCACCCCGCGCCACGCCGTCCGCGGCCAGCGTGAAGTTGTCGGCGACCGCGTTGGGCGCGCGGTTCGCCGCCTCGACGGTGAAGGTCACGTTCGCCGTGTCGCTGGTGCCCGAAGCGTCGGACAGCGCGTAGACGAAGCTCTCGGTGCCCGTGAAACCCGCCGCCGGCGTGTAGACGAAGGCGCCGACGCCCTCACCCGTCCCCGACTGCTCGGTCAGGGCGAGGGTCGAGCCGCTGCCGGGTCCGTCGACCACCTCGACGCGCAGCTCTCCGCCAGCCGTGAAGGCATCGTTGGCCAGGACCCCGGGCGCGGCCAGCGTGAGCGGCGTCCCCGCCGTCGCGGCGAAGGCGTCGTCGACCGCGTTCACGTCCGGCAGGGGCGCGGTGACGGTGATGGTGACCGTACCGCCGACGCTGTTGCCGTTCCCGTCATGGGCGAAGTAGCGGAAGCTGTCGGTGCCGGCGAAGCCCGGATCGGGCGTGTAGGTGAAGCCGCCGTCGGCCTGGCGCTGGAGCGTGCCGTTGGCCGGCCCCCGCCCCGGCCCCGCGACCAGGGGATCGCCCTCGGGATCGCTGTCGTTGGCCAGCACGCCCGGTCCCGTGACCCGCAGCACCTCGCCGCCGACCACCGTGAAGGCGTCGCCCCGAACCACGGGCGGCAGGTTCTGCGCCTCGACCACGATCGTCGCCTCGCCCTCGGTCGCGTTGCCGGCCGCGTCCAGCGCGCGGTAGCGGAAGCTGTCGGTGCCGACGAAGCCCGGGTCGGG
>JBCBPG010000632.1:0-3187 GCA_039820865.1 Pseudomonadota bacterium | reverse complement strand
TCGACGTCTTCATCTGCAAGCTTCGCAAGAAGCTCGCCTCGGCCACCGGCGGCGACAACTACATCGAGACCGTGTGGGGCCGTGGCTACGTGCTGCGCGACCCGATGCCGGAGGCGGCCGAGATCCCAGCCTGAGCGCGGCGATGGCGCCGCGTCTCAGGGGGTGCGTTCCACGCACCCTGCTGGCGCCGGGCCATGCCGGGCAGGTGATGTCGTGGCGTGGATCAGTCGCTGCCGGTGGCAGCGGCGGGCGCGGCAGGAGGCGCCGGTGCGGCCGGGGACCGGACCGGGGTGCTGCTGCCCTGGTTGAGCGGATCCTCGTTGCGCTGGACCGAGCCCTCGAAATGCGCACCCGATTCGATGGCGATCGTCTTGTGGACGATGTCGCCCTCGACGACTGCCGAGGCGGTGAGGCGGACCTTGAGGCCGCGGACCCGGCCCACGACCTTGCCGTTCACCACCACGTCCTCGGCGACGATTTCGCCCTTGATGACCGCGCCTTCGCCCACCGTCAGCAGATGCGCACGGACATCGCCCTCGACCTGGCCCTCGATCTGGATGTCGCCCGACGTGACGACATTGCCCGTGACCGTCAGGTCCGACGACAGGAGCGAGGGCGAAGGCTTGGGCTTGGCCGGAAAGGCGGGAGCAACAGGCTTTTCCGCGGCAGGGGCGGGGGTCCGGGCCGGCTCGGGCCGGACCGCGGCGGGCGCCGCCGGCTTGTCGCCCGGGGCGGGCGTGTCGGTGATCTTGTTCTTAGAGAACATCGCGCGCAGCCTCGATGAAGGTCATGGGATCGACAGCACGGTTGTCGAGGCGGACCTCATAGTGGAGATGGGTGCCCGTGCTCCGCCCGGTGTTGCCCATGTCGCCGATCCGGTCGCCGGCCTCCACGCGCTGCCCCACTTCGACCCGCGCCTTGCTCAGGTGAGCATAGAGGGTCTCGAACCCGAATGCATGCCGAATCTCGATCACCCGGCCGTAGCCTCGCTGCCAGCCGACGAAGGTGACCACACCCGCCGCCGTCGCGGTGATCGGCGTGCCGTGCGGGCCCGCGATGTCGATACCGTTGTGATGGCGCCGTCCGCGGCCGAAGGGATCGCGGCGCGACCCGAAGCCGCTGGTGTAGCGCCCGCCGTTCACGGGCCGGCTGAAGGGCACGCGATCGGCGGCAAAGCGCAGCAGGCTCATCTTCTCGATGCCGGCCATCAGCGCCGCGACCCGCGGGCTCTCCGCGACGGCGCCGACCGAGCCGCGGCCGAGCTCGCGCGCCGCCTCGATGTCGATCTCGATCGGCGTATCGGGTCCGCCCTTGCCCGCGAAGTCGCGCTCGGCGGCCGACAGGATGCTCTCGAGATCGATCTCGGCATCCTCGAAAATGCGTTCGAGCCCCGAGAGCCCCGTGGCCGTCGCCGCCTCGAGATCGGCGAGAAGCTGCGCCTCGCGTGCCTCGACCAGCTGCACGGCCTCGTCGAGCCGGCCGACCTCGTCAGCGAGCCGCGCCGTCCGCGCCAGCGCGAGGTCACGCTCGACGATCACGGACTGCATCGCGTCGCCCAGCCGCGCGGCCACGGCGGCATCGCCCTCGGCACCCGCCTCGGCCGAGGCCAGCGCCAGCGCCAGGCGCGCGATCTCGCTCGCCTGCGCATCGATCTTGGCGGCCATGCGCCGCCGCGTTTCCTCTCCGGCCGCGCGCGCGTCGTCGAGCGCGCCGAGCGCGCCCTTGGCTTCGCGCCAGCGGCGTTCGATCTCGCCCATGCGACGATGCGTCTCGGCCAGCTGGGCGGCCGCATCCCGCCGCCGCCGCTCCGCCTCCTCACCCGTCGCCTCGGCCCGGGCAAGACGCTGTTCCAGCGTGCTCACCTGCAGGCTCTCGACCACGTCGCCCGTGCGGGCGGAGAGCCCGCCGGCGAGGGAGAACGCCACGCAGGCGCCCGCCGTGCCCGCCATGAGGCCGAGGCCGAAGAGGCTGGCGCCGATCGCCGCGCCGCGCGTCCGGGGCGCGCCTGGCGCCCCCGATGTGCCGACCGCGGGCGGTACGCCTGGTGGCGTGTCGCCCACGCGCGACGCACCTTCCTGGTGTGTCGTATCTACCAACTGCGTCTGTCCCGTTCCTACGGACGATATTTTGTGCCGTTCGTCCTATAGAAGGCATATAGCCGCGGCCAAGCGCAGCAATCAATGGCCTTTGTGTCGCCCGCTTCGTGTCGTCGACGGATCGATCATGACGACTCCGTCGCTTTCAGCACCGCATCGACATGGCCGGGCACCTTCACGTTGCGCCAGGCTTCGACGATCCTGCCGTCGGGACCGATCAGGAAAGTCGAGCGTTCGATGCCCATGTATTTCTTGCCGTACATCGATTTTTCCTTCCAGACGCCGTAGCGCTCGCACAGATCGCCTTCGGCGTCAGAGACGAGCGTCAGCTTGAGATCGTGCTTGGCGATGAACTTGTCGTGCTTGGCGGCGGTGTCCTTGGAGACGCCGACGACGGCAGCACCGGCCGCGTCAAAGGCGGCGGCGGCCTCGGTGAAGCCCACCGCCTCCTTGGTGCAGCCCGAGGTGTCGTCCTTGGGGTAGAAGTACAGCACCAGCTTCTGGCCGGCGTAATCGGCGAGCGAGACGGTGCGCCCGCCATCGGCGGGCAGGCTGAAATCGGGGGCGGGGTCGCCGGCGGCGATGGGGTCGGCCATGGCTCGGGTCTCCGTTGCTGGTCGGACGGCGGGGTCCGGGCTCGTGTGCAGGGTGCCGACTGGCAGCGTCGGCGCGGGCCGGGACGTAACGCGGCGGGCGCCCGCGCCAAGTCCGCGGCCCGCGCCGCCGACCTGCGACGGCCGGGGCGCATCGACGCCGGACGGCTGAGCGGGTAGCGATGCAGCGGTGGCGCGACGCTGAGCGCGGTGTGCTGCAGGCCAGGGATTCGAGGCGGCAGGGGCGATGACGCGACTGCGCGATCAGCGGCGGGGCGAGCCAAGGCGGGGCGAGCCAAGGCGGGGCGAGCCAAGGCGGGGCGAGCCAAGGCGGGGCGAGCGATCAGGCGCCCGCGCCGGCGGGGGCACCGGCCTGGTGCGCCGCTGTGGCGAGGCGTCCTTCGGCTGCCTGCGGGCCGTCCTGCGCCTGGCCACGACGACGGTGCTGATCGTGCTGATGGCGGGGGGCCTGCTCGCGGCCGCGCTCCAGCGCGGACC
>JBCBPG010000631.1:0-3188 GCA_039820865.1 Pseudomonadota bacterium | reverse complement strand
GTTCCGCACCTGCTTCGAGGACGCGCTCGCCGACGACCCCGTCCTCTCCGATCTCGGCGATTTCGCCCGCTGGTGGCACCAGGCCGGCACGCCCCGCCTTGCGCTCTCCGAACGCTGGGAGGCCGCCGAGGGCCGCTACCGCCTCACCGTCCGCCAGGAGACGCCGCCCACGCCCGGCCAGCCCGACAAGGCCCCGCTGATCCTGCCCGTCGCCTATGCGCTGCTCGACGGCGAGGGCGCCGAGATCGGCGGCGAACAGGTGCTGATGCTTGACGGCCCCGAGGCCAGCGTCGAGGTCGAGGGCCTGGCCGCGCGCCCGGTGCTCTCCTTCAACCGCCGCTTCTCGGTCCCGGCGGTCGTCGCGCAGGAGAGCACGGCCGACGATCGTCTCTTCCTGCTGGCCCACGACGCCGACCCCTTCAACCGCTGGGAGGCCGGCCGCCGCCTGGCCCTCGACCTCGCCCGCCGGCTCGCGACCGAGGACGCCTATGCCGACGCCGGGGCCGCCGCCACCGCGGTGCCCGGGGCCTGGTGCGACGCCCTCGGCCGGGCGCTGACCGACGGGACGCTCGACCCCCAGTTCCGCGCGCTCCTGCTCGAGATGCCCGGCAACGACGAGGTCGCGGCCGAGATCGCCACCGCCGGCCGCCCCGCCGATACCGACCGCATCCACGCCGCGCTGACGATCATTCGCCGCGTCCTCGGCACCGCGCTGGCAGCGCCCCTCGCCGACACCCAGGCGGCGATGCGCACCGACGGCCCCTACAGCCCCGATGCCGCCTCCGCCGGGCGCCGGGCGCTCGCCAACCGTGCGCTGTCGCTGATGGTGGCCGCGGGCAGCGGCGAGGCGCTGGCGACGGCCGAGGCCCAGATCGACGCCGCCCTCAGCATGACCGACGTGATGGCCGCGCTCGCGATGCTGGTCCATCACGATGCCCCTGGCGCGTCTCCACGCCTCGCGGCATTCCGCGAGCGCTGGGCCGAGGACGAGCTGGTGATGGACAAGTGGTTCGCCGTCCAGGCCACCGCACCCGTCGCCGGCATCACCGACCGCGTCGCGGCGCTGACCGAGGATCCCGCCTTCGCGTGGAAGCGACCGAACCGGTTCCGCTCGCTGGTCGCGAGCTTCGCGATGGCCAACCCGGTCGGCTTCCACGCCGCCGATGGCAGCGGCTACCGCTTCGTCGCCGACTGGCTGCTGCGCCTCGATGCGGTGAACCCGCAGACCGCCGCCCGCGTCAGCGGCGCGTTCGAGACCTGGCGCCGCTACGAGGCCGGCCGCCAGGGCCATGCGCGCGCCGCCATGGCACGGATCGCGGCCGCGCCCGACCTGTCGCGCAACACCCGCGAGATCGTCGAGCGCCTGCTGGCCGACTGAGCGCGCCAGGCGCGCCCGGGGCACGCCGAAGGCGCCGGCGCCGCAGGCCCCAGGCCGGAGGCGCCGCCGGCACTACTGCGAGACCGGCAGCGCGTCGTTGATGCCGAGGCGGCGCAGCTCGGCCAGGGCAGACTGCCGCTCCTCGGCCGTGCCGAAGGGCCCCGCGCGCACACGGATCGCCTCGCGCCCGAGGAAGGTGGTCGGCAGCACGTCCGCCGCGATCCCGACCTTGGCCAGGTTGTCGCGCAGGCGGTAGCCATAGCTCTGCGCCGTGAAGACGCCAGCCTGCAGATAGACGTCGCCCTGCAGCGCCGTCGCCTCCTCGTCCAGTGCCTGGCCCGTGCCGCTGCGAAGGGCATCGAGCTCGGCATCGCCCGTGTCGGCGGCAGCGACCACGTCCACCCCGCTCGTCCCTGCGCCGGAAGTTTCGGCCACGGCGACGACGTCGCTGGCCACCGCCTCGTCGCTGTCGATGGCGGGCGTCGCCGCAGCGAGCCGCGTGCCGGCACCACCGGGTGCCGGTCGTGAGGCAGGCGCCGGGCGCGATGCCGGGGCGGCCGGGGCCGGCGCGATCCCGCCGGTGGGCTGCGCGGCCGGCACCGGGCTGGCCAGCGCCGAGGCCGGGGCCGTCGTGCTGGCCACCACGGCGCCGACACCGGGCGCGCCCAGCTGCCCGCCGGGCGAGGGGCCGGCCATCACGTCGGGCGCGATCCGCGCCGTCGGACGTGCAAAACTGTCGGGCGCCAGGCTGGCCAGCGCCAGCGGCGGCTGCGGCGCAACCGGACCGGCGAAGCCCCCCGCCGACCCGGCCAGTGCCGGCGCGGGCTCGGGCAGCGCCGGCTCACCGGTCGCCGGGGGCTCGACCGGCGCCGCGGCGGCATCGGCCAGCGCCGCGGGCGCCGGGTCCTCGACCGCCGGCTCGGCCGCGGCGACGGGCTCGGGCTCCGGCTTTGCCTCGGGCGCCACAGGCGGCGCCTGGATCGCGGTCGCAAGGGCGCTGCGCAGCGTGCGGATCTCGTCCCGCTGCTCCTCGACGCGGGTGCGCAGGCTCGCGATCGTCTGGTCGGCGGTCTCGATCTCGCCAAGCGCCTCCTGGTAGCGCTCGTTCAGGAGACCGATCTGGCGGCGCAGGTCGCGCAGACGCTGGCGGTCGGCCTCGGCCTCGACCTCGAGACGCAGGATCTCGCGCTCCGCCTCCTCGGCCGAGCGGGAGGCCTGGTTGCGCACCACCGGACCCGACGAGGCATCGCCACCAGGCGCCGCTGCCAGCGACGGTGCGACCGTGCCCGCGTCGGCTGTCACAGTAGCTGAGGCGGGCGCAGTGGCTGAGGCGGGTGCAGTGCCTGGGGCGGGAGACGGCGCGCTCGCGGATGACGGCACGTCGATGCGCACCAGCGCGCCTTGGGCGACAGGCTCGGCCGCGCCCGCTTCGGTCGGGGTCTGGTTCCGGGTCTCGGCCGTCCCGAGCGTGCTGCGCAGCACCGGCGCCGGCAGCGCGGGCGCGGTCGAGGGCTGGCTCGCCGCCGGGGCGGCCGCAGGCGCGGGCGCGGCGGCACCGGCCGGCTGTCCGCCGGCCGCGGGCGCCGGCACGCCGGTCGCCGCCGCGATGCTCGTCGGCAGCGCGATCTGGCCCGTCGCCGCCGGTGCGGTCGGTGCATTCGGGGCGGTCGCGACGGCCTCGCCGGCCGCTGCCGGCACGGGCACCGCGTCGACAGCCGCGACGGGTCCGGGCACCTCGCCATCGCCACCGCGGAACGCCGCTGCGCCGATCAGCAGGAGACCGCCCACCCCGCCGATCATGACCGGCGCG
>JBCBPG010000630.1:0-3189 GCA_039820865.1 Pseudomonadota bacterium | reverse complement strand
GGGGCGGTTCCGCAGCGACCTCTACTACCGCATCGATGCGGTCACGGTGCATGTGCCGCCGCTGCGCGAGCGCGGCGACGACGTCCTGCTGCTCCTCGACCATTTCAACCTGCGTACCGCCCAGGACTATGGCCAGAAACCGCTGGCCTTCGCGCCCGAGCTGGAGGGGATCTTCCTCGACTACCGCTGGCCCGGCAACGTGCGGGAACTGCGCAACCTCGTGCAGCGCCTCCATTCCGTCTGTGCCGGGCGCACGGCCACCGCCGAGGACCTGCCACCCGGCATGATCGCCGAGGCGCCCGGGGGCGAGCCAAGCGCCAAGGACCGCCTGCAGGACGCTGAAAAGACCATCATACTCAAGGCATTCGAACGCCATCGCGGCAATCTGAGCCGCGTGGCCGAGGATCTCGGCATCACCCGACCCACGCTCTACCGGCGCCTGCGCCAGCACAATATCGAGCGGGTCTATCGCTGAGCCGGCTGGCCCCGAGCCCACCCTCGCTCTCGAAGAAAGAAGCGTCATGGAAGCGTTTTTGATGAAGTGGCCGATGCTCGAGGGATCGGCAACCAGCCTCGATTGCCACTACAGGGGTGTCTCGCCGCAGTTGCTGGCCCGCGTGCGCCAGAACTGGTCGGTGCTTGGCATCGACCTTGACCTGCTCTGGCGGCACTCGATCCAGCGCATGCCGGGGGCCACGCCACTGGTGGAGGCGCCGAACGCTGCCGACAGCCGGCCAATCGACCTGCTGCTGCTGTTCGACCAGGCCACGATCTGGGTCGATGCGCTGCGCGACATCAGCGCCGCCATGCGCGCGCGGGGGGGCGAGGGACGGCTGAGCGAGGCCCAGACGGTCGCGCTCGGCGCGGTGACCACGCGGCTGATCAGCGAGCTGGCGGCGGTGCGGATGATGTCGCTGGCGGGGCTCTCGCTGCCGGCGATGCAGGTTGTCCGCTCGGTCTCGGAGGACGTGGACCTCGCTCTGCTCCTGCTGGTGCGCCGGCGCCACGCGCAGTCCTTCGTCGACGCGCGCTCGCCCGAGGACGCGGCGGCCTTCTGGCGGCGGCACGTGGCCGGCGGGCGCGCCTTCCGGCTGGTGGCCCAGGCGCTCTACCGCTTCGGCCTCGACCACGGCGACGACAGCGACTACGCGCGCTGGCGCAAGGAGGTGCTCGTCTTCCTCGGCACCGCGGTGCACGGATCCTTCGCCAGCGTCGCGGGCTCGACCGATGTGCCGGGCCACCTGGATGGCGCGTCGCAGGAGTGCCTCTACTTCGCGACGACCCGGCTCCAGGAGTTCTGCGCCTATGCCCTCGTGCTCGGCGCCGATCTTCGCGCCGATCTCGCCGCCTTCGAGCCCGCCACGCCGATCGAGGCCGAGCGCCGCGCCCTGCTGACGCGGGGCGGTGACATCATCGTCGACCAGATGCGCTGGATGACCGAGGACCGGGCGGCGCCACCGGGCGGCGACCCCCGCCCCGACGCGCTGCACTGAGCGCGCGGGCTCAGTTCTGCTGGTGCTTCGGCGCCATCTTGCCCTCGGCGATCCAACGAGCTGCCAGCACGAAGGCGCCGGTGGCAAAGTCCTTGCCGTGCTCGGCAATCATCTCCTGCGCGATGTCGGCAATGCGTCGGAAATACTCGTCCTTGCTCTCGTCCTCGGCCGAGCGGGGGGTCGGCTGCTCCATGACGCTGCTCCTCGGGCTCACTTGAAGATGTCGGGCGGGAAGCTGGCGATGGCGGCGTTGCCGCTGGTGTCGCCGATCGCCAGATGTTCGCCGTCGGCCGACCAGGCGAGCGCGCTGACAGGGGCGCCGTCGGCCCGCAGCACCATCTCGTCGTTCGCGCCGGTCTGCACCACCGCAATCAGCCCGTTGGCATAGCCGCCGGCAATCAGCGGGCGCACGGGGTTGGCCGCGACCCGCTCAACGATGACGAGGCCGTTGCGCCCGGCATGCAGAGCGTCCCCGAGATGACCGTCCTCAAGCGCCCAGGCGACGACCCGGAAGGCGCCAGAGGCGGCCAACACGGACATGTCTGGTGCCCAGGCGAAGGAGCGCACAGGTGTGGGAAAGTCCTCCACCATCTCGCCATCGCAGTCATCGGGATCGATCAGGGCGAAGCCCGGTTCGTCGAAGCCGCAGGCCAGCCGCCTCCCGTCCGGGCTGAAGGAGAGCGTGACGGGCGCGTGGTCGAGCGCCACGCCCGCGCCGAGCACCCCATCGGTCACGAAGGAGACACCGCGCGCATGGCCGACCGCCAGCCGCCCGCCGCTGGGCGCGAAGGCGAGCGCGGTGATCGGCTCGCCGATGGGCAGTACTGTCGCGCGCTCCACGTCCTCGGCATCGAGGAGATGCACGGCATCGCCGGATCCCACCGCCACGGCCCGCGATGCCGGGTCGCGGGCGATGGCGCTGACACCGCCGCCGAGATCGAGGCGCAGCCGCACGGCCAGTCCGCGCGGCGTGATGCGCACGAGCCCGCCCCGGGTGCTGGCCGCGAGGAACTGGCGATCGCCGAGGGGGACGAGCGGGGCGGCCGCCTCGGCGACGCTGATGGTCGGGCGGACCGCCGACTTGCGCGGCAGGATGGTGCGCCGGCCGTCCTCGACCGACAGCCGGACCCGCGTCTCAGGTCGCTCCGGATCGGCCATTGTCGCGATCGCCACGCTGTCCTGCGTCGCGAAGGCCACCGCGGTCTCGTCGCGGTTGAAGCTGGCCGAGACCACGGGGCCCGGCAGGGTCCAGTGCCGGGCCAGCAGGTCGAAGAGCGTCGGCGCGGGCATGGTGTCGACGGTCATGGCGGCTCCCTTCAGTGTTCGCCGGCGGCGAGTTCGGCGTCCAGCGCCGCCAGCTCCGTCTCAAGCTCGGCGACGCGCGCATCCGCCTCGGCAAGCCGCCGCTGTGCGTTGTCGAGATCGTGGTCGTCGCCGGGGTCTGATGCGCCGGGTCGGCCCACGGCCGCCAGCCGGGCGATCTCGGCCCCGCCGGCGCCCGCCACGGCCTTGTTCTGCGCCGCGTTGGCCTCGCCTAGGGCGAGCACCACCGCCAGCCGGTTGGCCAGGATCTCCGCGCGAGGGCGCGTCATCGGCCGGACGACCGCGCTGCGGCCCTGGTGGCGCTGGCGTCGATCTCGGCGAGCTGGCGGGGCAAATCGTCCGCCTCGGCGACGAACTTGTGCTCGACGGTCTC
>JBCBPG010000629.1:0-3192 GCA_039820865.1 Pseudomonadota bacterium | reverse complement strand
CGCCCTGCGCGCCGACGATCCACGGTGATCCCGAAGCCCGGGAGAGGCATCCGGTCCAGCGGAAGCTGAACCTGGGCAATCGAGGGGCGGACCATGACCCGGACCGCAGCGAGGCCCCCCTGCCAAACCGCTGAACTGGCGGACTTCTCCGACGCGGCCTGCCCGTTCCGGCCATCGGGCGCGTGATGCGCCTGCGGTTGCGCTGCCCTGGATCTGACGCTCGTCCGGGGCGCAGTATTGCGCGCCGAGGGGGACGGTGGGTTTGCATGGCTGAGGGTGTATACGGCCGGTATGCGATCTGGTCGCGAAGGTGAGGCATGACGAATCTGTGGAGACCGATGGGGGCAGCGGGGGCGCCGGCGGACGAGGCGCAGGGGCGAAACCTGTCGTCGCTGGCCCATGCTGCCGTCTCCGAACTCATCCGTCGCCGGCAGCTCAGGGGCGGCGACGTCATCGTGGAGGCGCGCCTGGCCGATCAGCTCAACGTCTCGCGCACCCCGCTGCGCGAGGCGCTCCAGCGCCTCGAGGGCGAAGGGCTGGTGGTCAAGGTGGCCAACCGGTCCTTCATGGTCCGGCATGTCGACCTGACCGAGTATCTGCAGTGCCTCAAGGTCAGGGAACTGCTGGAGCCGGAAGCGGCCGCCAATGCCGTCGGGCGCGTCAGCCGCGCCGGCATCGATGCCGTGCGCGCCGAGATTGCCGCGCTGGAGACGCTGCCGAACCAGCACACCGATGCGCACTGGGTGTCGGACGACAATCTCCACAACCTGTTCCTCGACCACTGCGGCAACCAGGTGATGGCCAGGATGGTCCGCGATCTCAGGGTCTCGACGCGCCTCTACGAGATCGCCGGCCTCTCGGCCAGGGTCGAGCCCGACCGCCTCGAGCATCGCGCGATCCTGGAGGCGCTGGCTGAGGGCGATGCCCGCAGGACCCGCCGCGCGATGGCGACGCATATCCGGAGCCTGGCGCGCCATGCGACCTCGCATCTCGGCTAGGCGCGGCTAGAGCAGTTTCCGACCGGACGGAAACGCCCAATCTCGCCCCCTCCCACGTCATTGTTGCCGCGATCCTGTTACCTTTAAGCGAACGCTGCCGGACGCCCGGACGCAACGGGATGTTCATCGGCGTGGGCCTAAACTGACGCGGGTGGGCAGGGCGCCCGTATTCACGTCAGGTTGGAAGGCGCTCTAGCCGGCCGGCAGCGTCAGCAGGCGCCGGGGCGTCCGGGTGAAGAGGTCCTCGATCTCTGCCTCGGCAAAGCCGCGCCGACGCATCATCGGCACCACGTTCCGCAGGAGATGCGCGTAGCCGTGCCCGCCCCAGCGGCAGAGCCGGGTGCGCGTGCAGATGTCGTGCGACAGCACCACGCGCCCCTGATGGCCGTGATCGATGAGGACGCGCACGTAGGCGAGGCGCGTCCCGTCGTTGGGCAGGTCGATACCGGGCGCGAAGGGGTAGTGCGCGCACTCGATCCCGAAGAAGTCGAAGGAGATCACGCAGCCCGTCTCCGCGAGCCGCAGCACGTCACGGATGGTGAAGTACGTGCGGTCGACATGGCTGATCACCACGCGCGCGGGATCCGCCCCCGCCGCGGTCAGGGTGGCGACGCAGTCGAAGGGCGAGCGCGGATCGCGGCCCGGGTGGACGATGATGGCAGCGCCTGTCTCGGTGGCCGCCAGCGCGGCTGCCTCCAGGGCGCGGCGCTCGGCCGGGGCGCAGGGGTCGGAGACGCCGACCTCGCCGATGATCCCGGCGCGCACCGTGGTGCCCCAGGCCCCCCCGCGCACCGCGCCGACCATCTCGCCCGCCAGCGCCTCGACGGCCTTCAGGCTGAGCGCCTCGCCGGCATAGGCCTCGGTGTAGTAGCCGCAGCCCATCACGATCGCGAGGCCGGTCCGCTGCGCGATCGCCGCCAGGCCGGCCGGGTCGGGGCGCATGCCGCCGCAGGTCAGCTCGACCAGCCCGCTGCCGCCGGCCTCGACCAGGCGCGCCAGTTCGGTCGAGGCCAGCGCCGGATCGTCGAGGCGGTGGTTGCCGGGATGGTCGACGCCCCAGGACCGGCGGATGGCATCGGTCTCCTCGATCCGGATCTCGCGGTCGGGGAGATGACGGATGGCGAGCGGGGTGATGTCGCAGAGCAGATGCTCGTGCATCAGCGTCGGGCCGAGCGCCGCGGGCGCGATGTCGCCGGCAACGGTGCGGACGACGCTCACGGGGCGCCGAGACGGAACAGGCGCTTCGGCACATCCGACGTCATCCGGCGCAGGTCGGCCTCGGCGATCCCGGCCTCGCGCATGAGCAGCAGGAACTCGCGCAATCCCTCGACGGGCGGGGGCAGTACAAAGACGCCGCAGTCGCTGTTGAGGATCGCGCTGTCGGGCCCTGCCGCCGCGATCAGGCCCGCCATCTCGGGTGCCGCGACAGGGGGCACGCGGTGGCGGGCGGCATCGACATGGGTGAGGCCGACCTGCGTGGCGTGGCTGACGAAGAAGAACGAGAACTCGACGACGGCGCCGAGGGAGACGATCTCGCGCACGGTGTCGGTGTCGTAGTGCGAGGCGGGCACGAGGATGCGCCCGATCCCGGCCGCGCGCGCCGCCTCGACCGCGCGCACCGCCTCGGCGCCCGCGACATGGCCGGTGTTGAAGACCACGTCCGCGGCGGCCACCAGGTCGAGGATGCGCGGCAGGTCGCCCGGCAGCGGCCCGGTTTCGGGGATCTCGAGACAGGCCTCGACGAAGGCGGGCGAGCGCCCCTCGATCCGGGCGATGTTGCGGGTGTGGTGGGTCGGCAGCGAGATGAAGCGCGCACCGTCGCCGGGCCCGTAGCCATAGCCGAGGGCGATCTCCACCGCCGCGGCCGAGATGCCGCCCGCGGGTGGCTCCATGATCAGCCCGCCAAGAACCTCGACACCCAGATGGCCGAGCTGGCGGTTGGCCAGCGCCGCCATGCCGGCGGTGTTGGCGAAGTTGTCCATGAGCCCGATGGCCGCCATGCCCGCCTCGGCCGCCTCGCGCACCGCGTCGAACACGTCGAGGCTGCGGGCGTTGAGATGCGGACAGGCGTGGATGTGGGTGTCGACCGCGCCCGCAAGCAGACCGGCCCCGGGGCGGCGGCGGATGGCGGCATCCTCCACGCTCAGTGCCTCAGGATCTTGGAGACGAACTCGCGCGTGCGCACCTCGCGGGG
>JBCBPG010000628.1:0-3193 GCA_039820865.1 Pseudomonadota bacterium | reverse complement strand
TCGTGGCCGAGCCGGTGGGCGGGGCACAGCGCGACCGGGCGGCGGCGATGGCGGCGACGGGCGATGCGGTGGCGGCGCTGCTGGCCGAACTGGACGGCCTGGCGCCGACCGACCTGCGCGCGGACCGGCGCGCCAAGTTCATGGCGATGGGCGAGCGCGGCCTCGCCGGCTGAGGCCCGGCCCGGACGCGTTGCGGCCCGCGCCGCGGCGGCGTGAGGCGCCGCCTGCAACGAGCCACCCCCGCACGCCTTTTCACGCCGGCAAGACCCGCTATGGTGGTGGCCCGGTCGGCACGGGCACGCGGGGGGCATCCCTTCCGCCCGGCGCCGTGCCAGGCCCGCCCGCCCGCGCCACTCCGGCGTCCCAGTGGAGATCCGATGTCCGATCAAGAGCAGACAGCGCCCGGCGCGATGGCGGCCGTGCCAGACACGCGGCCCCGGGCGGCGATGGGGGGCGAGCCGTCGGGGCCGGGACCGGCCGCGCTGCCCTGGCCCATGGGCGGCGGCGACGGGCTGCTGGCGCCGATCCGGGGGCTGCTGGGCGCGATGCCCTGGCTGCCGGGAGCGCTGGCCTTCGCGCCGGCGGTCATCTCGGCCCTCGCCTTCGCCTGGTTCTGCACGCTGATCGGGCCGGTGGCCGACGGGCAGGTCGTCACGTGGAGCCGGCCCTGGATCGCGCCCCTCGGCATCGAGATGAGCTTCCTGATCGACGGGCTGGGGCTGGTCTTCGCGCTGCTTGTCACGGGTATCGGCGCGCTGATCTTCCTCTACGCCGCCGGCTACTTCGCCGGAGATCCGCGGCGGGGACGGATCCTGGCGCTGCTGGTGCTCTTCGCCATCTCGATGCTGGGACTGGTGCTGGCCGACGACGTGGTCACGCTGTTCCTGTTCTGGGAGGGCACGACGATCACGTCCTTCCTGCTGGTCGGCTTCGACTACCAGAAGGCCTATGCGCGCCGGGCGGCGCTGCAGGCGCTGCTGGTGACGGGGCTGGGCGGTCTCGCGCTTCTCGGTGGGATGATCGTGCTCGGCGCCGAGATGGGGACCTACCGGCTGTCGGAGTGGAACGCCGCGGGCGACGTGGTGCGCGCGCTGCCGGGCTATGGCTGGATCCTGGCGCTGTTCCTGATCGGCGCCTTCACCAAGTCGGCGCAGTTCCCGTTCCATTTCTGGTTGCCGGGCGCCATGGCCGCGCCGACGCCGGTCTCGGCCTATCTGCACTCGGCCACGATGGTGAAGGCGGGCGTCTACCTGCTGATGCGCATGACCCCCTCGCTGGGCGGTACCGAGGCCTGGTTCTGGCTGCTGACGGTGTTCGGCGCGACGACGATGCTGATCGGCGCGATCTGGGCCCTCCGCCAGACCGACCTCAAGCAGATGCTCGCCCATACCACCGTCATGGGGCTGGGCACGCTGGTGATGTTCCTGGGCGGCGGGACCGAGAAGGCGGTGCTGGGCGCCAGCCTCTTCCTGGTGGTCCACGCGCTCTACAAGGCGTCGCTCTTCCTGATGGTCGGCTGTCTCGACAAGAAGGCCGGCACGCGGGAGATGGACCAGCTCGCCGGTCTCGGCCGGGCGATGCCGCTGACGGCGTGGGCGGCGGGGCTGGCGGCGCTGTCGATGGCGGGGGTGATGCCCTTCGTCGGCTTCCTCGGCAAGGAGGTGATGTACGAGGCGGGCTTCAAGGTGGTGACCGAGCCCGCGCTGGTCACCGGTGCGGCCTATCTGGCGAACGCGATGATGGTGGCCGTGGCGCTGATCGCGGCGGTCGGGCCCTTCCACTTCGCCGCGCAGGCGAGCCCGAAGGCGAGCCCCGCCGACCCGCCCTGGAGCCTGCTGGCGGGGCCGATGGTGCTGGCGGTGCTGGGCCTCGTCCTCGGCGTGATCGCGCCGATCACGGGCCATCTCTTCGCAGGGCCGGTCGCCTCCTCGATCCTCGGCCGGCCGGTCGAGACGCATCTGGCGCTCTGGCACGGGATCAATCCGGCACTGATGCTCAGCTTCGCGACCTTCGCGCTCGGCTTCCTGATCTGGCGGGGTGCGCTGGCCTTCCGCGAGGGCCTGGGGCTGGCCGAGGAGAGCGGGCTGGTCAGCGGCGACCGCAGCTATGACCGTGTGCTGGAGGGCGTCGATGCCTTCGCGCGCGGGGTGACCGGGCGGCTGCAGAACGGCAGCCTCGTCTTCTACATGCGCGCGACCTTCTTCGCCTTTGCGGTGGTGCTGTGGGGCGCGGTGGGCCTGACGGACGCGCCGCGGGCCGTGCCGAAGATCGACGTGCCGATCATCAACTACGCGACCATCGCGATCATCCTGGTGGGCACGGCGGTGGTGATCCTGACGCGCTCGCGGCTGACGGCGATCTGCGCCCTTGGGGCGGTCGGCACGGGCATCTCGATCATCTTCGTCCTATACGGCGCGATCGACGTGGCGATGACGCAGCTGATGATCGAGATCCTGGTCGTCGTGTTCCTGGCCATCGCGCTCTTGCGCCTGCCGCGCACGGCCGAACGCAAGGGCTTCCGCGTCGGCGATGCCGGGATCGCGGGGGCGGTGGGGCTGGGCGTGACGATCGTGCTGCTCTCGGTGGTCGGCACACCGCTCGACTACCAGCTGACCGAGTTCTTCGAGGCGAACTCCTACCCGGCCGCCTTTGGCAAGAACATCGTGAACGTGATCCTCGTGGACTTCCGCGCGCTCGACACGCTGGGCGAGATCGCGGTGATCGCGATCGCGGCGATCGGCGCCATCGCGGCGGTGACGGCGGGCAAGAAGCTGGGGCGTGCAAATCCGGCAGCGCGGCAGGAGGCCGGCGAATGAACTCCCTGATCCTGTCGACGGCGACGCGGTTGCTGGCACCGCTGCTGCTGGCCTTCTCGGTCTTCGTGCTGCTGCGGGGCCACAACGAGCCGGGCGGCGGCTTCATCGGCGGTCTGGTGGCGGCGACGGCGCTGGCGCTGATCGAGAAGGCGCGCGGCCTGGCGATCACCGAGCGGCTGCTCGGCGTCAACCCGCTGGCCATCGCGGCCGTGGGCCTCGGCTGCGCCATCGCCTCGGGTCTCTGGGGCGCGGCGGTCAAGGGCGCGGTGCTGGCCGGCGTCTGGCCGTTCAAGACGCTCGAGGTGCCGGTGGTGAACGCCGCGGGCTCGATCATGCTGTTCGACACCGGCGTCTTCCTGGTGGTCGTCGGCGGTGTG
>JBCBPG010000627.1:0-3197 GCA_039820865.1 Pseudomonadota bacterium | reverse complement strand
GTCAGCCATGACATCACGGTCGACCTCGACGATGCGCTCGAGCGGGCGGCGACGGCGATCGGCGCCGATCTCGTGGTGATGGCAAGCCACGTCCCCGGCTTCGCCTCCCACCTCTTCGCGTCCAATGCAGGCTATCTCGCCGCGCATGCGACGATCTCGGTCTTCGTCGTGCGCTGACCCGCCCCGCACCGCCGGCGCCGGCGCCGCCAACCCCGCACCGCCGACCCCCGCACCGCCGGCGCTGCCGGCGGTGCCTCTTTCCGCCAGCCGAGACGATGCCGCGCTTCCGAAGCGTTTGATGCGCCGCGACAGTGGCAGGCTTGCCATGGCGATGGAACTCAATACACAATACCGTGGTTGAACACCCGCGGGGTACCAAGCGCGACGGTAGTTTGCGCGGCGGCGTTCAAGTATGGCGGCGGCCCGTTCCCGCTGGCGTGCATTCCCCGGCAAGGTCGTCTGGAGGGGTGGCCGTCGGAGACGGATTGGAAACGACGTGCAAGCACTGCACGAGACGAAGAGAAGAAAGCATGATGCATTCCCTGCCGGTCCCGGGTCTCTCGTCGTCGCCCTGAACGGTGCACGTGTTCACCCCGAGGCCGCTGGCCATGACCTGTAAGGCCTGATGACCCCCCTTGCCATTATCGGGTGGGGTGCTCGGCTGCCCGGCGCCAACAGCGTCGGGAGGTTCCGACAGCTATTGTCCGACGGACGCGTCGCGATCAGCCCGATCGGCGACGACCGCTGGCCTCTCGCTCACTTCTATCATCCGGACGTTCGCGCCCGCAGCATGCACTATGCGCGCCATGCGGGCCTGGTCGACGACATCTGGGCGTTCGACGCGCGCTACTTCGGGATCTCGCCGCGCGAGGCGGCCGAGATCGACCCCCAGCAGCGCATGCTGCTCGAGGTCGTGCAGGACGCGCTGGACGATGCGGGCATCGCCCCGGCCGACCTGGCCGGCAGCCGCACCGGCGTCTTCGTCGGCGCCTCCAGCTCGGACCATTCGAACCGCTTCAACGGCGATCTCGGCGCGATCGACGCGCAGTTCATGGTCGGCAACACGCTGTCGATCCTGTCGAACCGCATCTCCTATCACTACGACCTCCAGGGCCCGAGCATGACGGTGGACACCGCCTGCTCCTCGGCGCTCTACGCGCTGCATCTCGCCCGCGCGGCGATCGAGCGGGACGAATGCGACATCGCCGTCGTCGGCGCGGTCAACGCGCTGCTCTCGCCGATGGCCTTCGTCGGCTTCTCGCGCGCGACCATGCTCTCGGCCGGCGGTCTCTGCCGCGCCTTCGACGAGGGTGCGGACGGCTATGTCCGCGCCGAGGGCGCCGTGGCCATGGTCCTCCGCCGCAGCGAGGCGGCCGAGGCGGCCGGCGACCGCGTCCATGTCGAGGTCCTGACCACCGCGATCAACATGGACGGCCGCACCTCGGGCATGACCCTGCCCGCCGCCGCCCGCCAGGCCGCGCTGATGGCCACGGCCCGCGACGAGACCGGGATGCGGCCCGACGACCTCGCCTTCGTCGAGGCGCATGGCACCGGCACTCCCGTCGGCGACCCGATCGAGGCCGAGGCGATCGGGCGCGCCTATGGCGAGGGCCGCGCGAGCCCGCTGCCCATCGGCTCGGCCAAGAGCAATGTCGGCCACCTGGAACCCGCCGCCGGCCTCGTCGGCCTGCTCAAGGCAGGCCTGGCGCTGGAGGACGGCCGCCTGCCGGCCACGCTCCATATCGAGCGCCTCAACCCGAACATCGACTTCGAGGCGCTGAACCTCGCCCCCGCCACCGCGCCGGTCGACCTGGCCCCGTCCGGGCAGCCCTGGCTGGCCGCCGTCAACGCCTTCGGCTTCGGCGGCGCGAACGCCCACGCGATCCTGCGCGCCCGCCCGGCACCCACCGCGGAACAGGTACTGGCACTGGCACCGGCCCCCGCGGCCGGAGCCGCCGAGCCGGCCCCCGCCGCCCTCGTGCTCTCGGCCGCCAGCGAGGCCGCGCTCGCCGATCTCGCCGCCGACTGGTCGACGCGCCTTGCCGGGGCGGCCCCGGACGAAGCCGCCCGCCTCGTCCGCGACGCCGCCTGGCGCCGCGACCTCCGCGAGCACCGCCTCGTCGCCCTCGCCGACAGCCCCGCCGCCCTCGCCGACGCCCTCGCCGACGATCCGCCAGTGGGGGAGAGAGCCGGGGAGAAGGCCGGGGAGAGAGCCGAAAGCCCCGCGATCATCCGCGGACGCGCGGGCATGCGCCGCCGTCTCGCCTTCGTCTTCTCCGGCAACGGCGCCCCCTGGCCCGGCATGGCGCGCCGGCAGATCGCCACCGACCCGGCCTATGCCGCCGCCTTCGCCGCCGTCTCCGAGGCGGTGCAGGCGCTGCAGGGTCCCGACCTGCTCGCCCTGGTCGAGGACGAGACCGTCGGCGACAAGCTCAAGCGCTCCAGCTACGCCCAGCCGCTCCTCTTCGCCTCGCAGGTCGCCCAGGTCGAAAGCATGGCCGCCGCCGGCCTCGAACCCGACGCCGTCGCGGGCCATTCGCTGGGCGAGGTGGGCGCCGCCTGGGCCGCCGGCGCGCTCGACCTCGACCAGGCCACCCGTCTCGTCGTCAGCCGCTCCCGCGCGCTCGAGGCGATCCGCGGCATCGGCGGCATGGCCGCGGTCGCCGCCGGCATCGACGAGACCGAGGCCGCGCTGGCCGATTTCGCGCTCGCCTTGCCCACCGAGCCCGACCCCGAGACCGACCTCGGCATCGCCGGCGACAACAGCCCGCGCTCGACCACGATCAGCGGCGGGAGCGAGCGGCTCGACGCCTTCCGCCGCTTCGCCCGCGCGCGGCGCATCGCGGTCCTGCCCCTCCGCCTCGACTACCCCTACCACTCGGCCGCGATCGAGCGGATCAAGCGCCGCCTGATCGCCGATCTCGTCGACCTCGCCCCCGGCGCGGCCCGGCGCGACTTCGTCTCCTCGACCTTCGGCAACCCCACCGCGGGCGAGGCGCTGGACTGTGCCTACTGGTGGCGCAACGCCCGCCGGCCGGTCCGCTTCCGCGAGGCGGTGGCGGCGCTGCTCGACAGCGGCGTCGGCCGCGTGCTCGAGATCGGGCCCCGCCCGGTGCTCCAGGCTTACGTGCGCGACACCGCCGCGGCCGCCGCGGCCGAGGTGACCCTGCTGCCGGGGCTGGACGAGACCCGCCACG
>JBCBPG010000626.1:0-3202 GCA_039820865.1 Pseudomonadota bacterium | reverse complement strand
GACCAGCGGCTCGTCCAGCAGCATCAGCGCCGGGCGCACCGCCAGCGCCCGCGCCAGCGCCGCGCGCCGCTGCTGGCCGAGCGACACCTTCTCGGGATACGCGTCGGCCTGCGGGCCGAGCCCGACCTGGGCCAGCGCGGCGCGCGCGCCCTCGATGCCGCCCGTGCCCGGCACCAGTGCGATGTTCTGGGCGAGGGTCCGCCAGGGCAGGAGGCGCGGCGCCTGGAACACCATCGCGAGCCGGCCGGCCCCGACGATACGCCGCCCCTCGAAGGCCGGGTCCAGGCCGGCGGCGATGGACAGGAGCGTGCTCTTGCCGACGCCCGAGGGGCCGAGCAGCGCCACCCGCTCGCCCGGCGCGATCGCGAGCGCCACGTTGCGGAGCACCGGCGCGGACCCATGGGCCTTCAAGGCGACGTGCAGGTCGAGCGCGCTCACCGCCGCCACCGGTTTGCCGCCCGCTCCCATGGCTCCAGGATGCCCATCTCGATCGCCTGCACCACCAGGATGAAGCCGAAGGCATAGGCCAGGATCGCGGCCACGTCGAAGAGCTGGAAGTGCAGGTGGATCATGTAGCCGACGCCGTTGGGCCGGCCGAGCAGTTCGACCACCAGCACGATCTTCCAGACCAGCGCCAGCCCGTTGCGGGCGGCGACCGCGATGAAGGGCGCAAGCTGGGGCAGGACGACGTGGCGAAGCCGCGTGCGCCAGTCCATCGCGTAGAGGCTCGCCATCTCGGCCAGGTCGCGGGAAAGCCCGCGCCCGCCCTCGCGCAGCGTGGCGGCGACGTTGGGTATCTTGTTGATCGCGACGGCGGCGATGGCCGCGGCCTCGGTCAGGCCGAACCAGACATAGCAGAGGATGATCGTCACCAGCGCCGGCAGGTTGAGAAACAGCGTCAGCCAGGGGGCGAAGGCGCGGTCGGCCCGCGCGCTGACGCCCAGCGCGAGCCCGATGGCGGTGCCGACGGACATGGCGATGGCGAAGGCGGCGGCGACGCGGGCCAGGGTGGCGGCGAGGTGGCCGAGATAGCCGGTCTCGATCTCGCGCCCGGCGGCCTCGACCACGGCCATCGGCCCCGGCAGCACGGGCGTGTCGGCGACCGCCGCGACAAGCGCCCAGAGCGCGGCGAAGCCGGCGAGCGAGAGCGCGGGCGTGGCGAGGGCGGCGAGGCGGCGGGCGGTCGTCGCGGCCGGACCGCGGGCGTCGTCGCGGACCGGCGGGGCGGCGTGAGGGGACCCGTTGGTGGCCCCCTCGGCGGCCCCCTCGGCGGCCCCGTCGGCGGCGCGCTCGGCCGTGCCGTCAGCCGCCATTCGCCGCGTCGCCCCCGCCGGCAAGGGGCACGGCGGCAGGCGTCTCGAACAGCGTGGCGTCCCAGGTGCCGGCGCCGCGGGCGAAGGCCTCACCGCCAGTCTCGACCAGCACGCGGTAGAGCCCTTCGGCCGCCGCGGTGTCCTCGGCCTCCCAGGCGTCGGGGATGCCGGCGCGATAGGCGTCGCGGAGCGCGATGAAGGCCGCGTCGTCGTCCGCGCGCATCAGCGGACGCAGGCGATCCCAGATGGCATCGTCCTCGGCCAGCCGGGCGGAAGCCGCCTCGATCGCCCGCAGGAACGCGCCCATGACGGCCGGGTCCTGCCGATCCGCGCGCCAGACGAAGCCGACGAGCGGAGGCGCAGGCGTGATCCCGAGAGCCTCGAGCGCGCCCACCACGTCGAGGGCGCGCGTCATGCCGCCGGCCGAAAGGCGGGCCGCGAAATGCCAGTAGGTCGAGACCGCCTCGACCCGGCCCGCGCGCAGCTGCTCGGACATCAGCGGCGGCGCGCCGAACAGCGTCTCGGTCCGGGCGGGCAGCGAGAAGCCGCAGGTCCGCGCGGCCAGCGCCTCGTAGACCAGCCAGCTCTTGTCGAGCGCGCCGCCGACGACACCGATCCGCCGGCCGTCGAGGTCGCAGAGGCCGTCGATGCCGGCATCGGGCGCGGTCATCAGCGCGCCGAGAGCGGTGGAGTAGGGCGCAAAGCGCAGGTCATCGCCCGCCGCGCGCCGCCCGAGCGCCCAGACCCAGTCGGTGACGATGGCATCGGCATCGCCCGACTGGAAGGCGATGGTCGTCGCGGCCTTGCCCGCGAGCGGCACGACCTCGAGCCGGAAGCCGGCGGCACGGTCCAGCCCCTCGGCCACCACGGTCTCGGTCAGCCAGTTCACGGTGCCGAACTTGAGCACGGCAAGGCGGATGACGGGCGGTTCGGCTGCCGCGGCCGGTGGCGCCGCGGCGACCAGCGCCAGGGCGGCCAGCATGGTGATCCGGCGCAGGACGGGCGCGACCCGGCCAAGCGCGGTGCGACCAAGGCGGCGGATCAACTCGGACATGGCCGTCTCTCCCTCGGGGCGTCATGATACGGGCGCGCGCAGACGCAGACGTGTGGCGGAGGTGCCGCGGCGCAGCATGGCAGGCCCGCCAAAGAAAAATACGCCGCCGGGGATCTTCTGACCGCTCCGGCGACGCTGGGAGTTTGACGTCTGATACATCGCATCATGACTATCCGGAACGCGGGACGGCGGGTCAAACGCCGGGCCGGAAGGCTCTCACATTGTGAACATGCCCGAGAAGATCGGAGACACGGGCCTTGACCCGACTGCGCCACGGTGACGCCATGGCGCCGGGCGCGCGAGACGCCCGAGGACCGGCGCGACGGGCACCCCGAACGATGCTGGCCGAGATGCGTAGGGAGGGACGATGATGCGCCACGGATCGTGGTGGCCCGGAAAGGCTTTTGCGGCACTCTCGGCAGTGCTTGTCGCGGCGATCGTGCCTGTCGCGGGTGATGTGCGGGAGGCAGCGGCGCAGGCCGCGAAGGTCGAGGTGCGCACGCTGGTCCTGCGGGTCGATCCGCCGCCCAACCGCCCGATCTCGCGCCTCGACGCCGCGCCCGAGGACATCGCCTTCGCCGGTGCCGAGCGTGGGACGGCCGACAACGCGACCACCGGGCGCTTCCTCGGCCACGACTACCAGACCACCACCGTGGCGACGGATGCCGAGGGCGCGATGGGCGCCTTCGAGGCGGCACTGGCCGAGGGCGTGCGCCTGTTCGTCGTGCTGGCCGATGGCGAGACGCTGACGGCGCTGGCCGACCGCGCGGCCGGGACCGCGCCCGAGGCGCTGATCCTGAACGCCGGCGCCCGTGACGACGCGCTGCGCACCGAG
>JBCBPG010000625.1:0-3206 GCA_039820865.1 Pseudomonadota bacterium | reverse complement strand
TTCAGCGGCAGCCCCGTCATCGAGGCCGAGACCAGCGTCACGCCGTGATAGCCGCGCCTGCGCGAGATGATCTTCTTCTTCTCCGGCCGGCCGAGCGCGTTGTTCATGTACCACAGCAGCTTGACCTGCGTGTCGTTCGCCTCGGAGCCGCTGGAGGCATAGAACACCCGCGCCATCGGCACCGGGTAGAGGTCCTTGATCGCCTCGGCCAGTTCGATCGCGGGCTCGTGCGTGCGCCCGGCGAAGAGGTGGTAGTAGGGCAGGCGCGCCAGCTGCGCCTGCGCCGCCTCGATCAGCTCGGCATCGCCGAAGCCGAGGCCGCAGCACCAGAGCCCGGCCATCCCCTCCAGGAACCGCCGCCCGCTGTCGTCCCAGACATGGCAGCCCGACCCGCCCTCGATCAGGTGACCGCCCACCCGGCGATGCACCGCCGCGTTGGTATAGGGGTGCAGCAGCGCCTCGAGATCGCGCATCTGCGCATTGGTCAGCATGTCGTCGGCCATGGGTCCGCTCCCGGAATGCCAGCAGCCCGCGGCCCGGCACGCGCCCGTCGCGATGCCGCCCGCGCTGTGATCACAGCCTAGCGCGCCACATCGGGGTCATTGCAACCCCTGCCGGTCGTCGATGATGCCTCAGGGGGCCGGCACCGACGCCATGAAGACCACGAAGCCCGCCAGGAAAAGCACCGAGGCCAGGCCCGAGGCATAGAAGGCCAGGCGGTAGCGCCGGCAGCGGGCATTCAGCACGGCAAAGCCCATTGCGTTCGGTTCGCTGTCGCGGGTCGTCGTGAAGGGCTTCAGGCCCTCGAAAGCCGCCCGCTCGGCCACCTCGAACTCGGCCTGACGCACAAGCGTGCCGGCCGGGTACCAGAAGAGCGACACCACGCTGTAGCAGAGCGCGACCGACGCCGCGTAGCCCGCGAAGCCCAGCCAGACCAGCACCGCCGCCGCCGGCGGCGCACCGCCCAGCCAAGCCCCGCGCTCGAGCAGCAGGAAGCCCGCGAGCGCGATGGCGATGCCGTTGAACCGCAGCAGCGCGCTCGATTTCGAGTCGAGCACCGAAAGATGGGCGTAGACCATCCTGGCGATGCGCGAGCGATCATAGGCGGCCGCGTAGAGCCACTGGTGCTGCTCGCTCTCGGGAAACGGCCTCATCCGCCAGGTCATCGGGTCGGGATCATAGGGACGCGCGCCATGCGAAGGCGTCCCCTCTGACGGTGCACTCATTCGACATCACCCACGATTGCGCGCAACGGACCGGGGCCGAGCATAGCGCCGACACGGTGAAGCGCCCAACCCGCCGGCCATCCGCAGGGTACGTAGGACGCCCCCCGCCAGCCCCCCCGCCAGCCCCGTATGGTGCGTGGAACGCACCACCCGGAGACAGGGCTCAACGCGCGGTGGCGGCGATCAGGTCGTCGATGAAGGCGCCGATATTGGCGCGCACGGCGCCCTCCTTGGCGCGCTGCAGGCGGTCGACGCCGACGGCGCCGCGGCCGGTCTGGACGACGAAGGGTGCCTCTACGGTGCTGGCATAGACCGGCGCGTCGCCGCCACGGGCCAGCACGCGGTAATCGATCAGCGCCGAGACCTCGCTGCCCGGCGGGCCAGCCTTGGCCGGCACCGCGACCAGCGCCGCCTCCAGCCCGTAGCGGCAGTCGCGCTTCAGCCTCGGCGACAGGCGGTTGCGCACCAGCGTGTCGACCAGCGCCTTCTCCAGCGCGATGTCCGAGACCTCGGCCCTGTCGGTCTCGTCGGTGTCGCGCCCGCCGCTGACGGCCGTGACGCAGAGCGCGCCGTCGAGCCAGCTGCCGCCGGCCGGGCGCGCCGAGGCCTCGGGCACCATCTGGTCCAGCCGCGCGGGCTGGGCACAGGCGCCCAGCGCCGCCAGCAGCCCGATCGCCAGCACCGCGCTCCTGCGTCCCCGATCCCGGCTGCCTGCCGCCCCGCCGATCCGCGCCATCGCCGTTCCCCCCGGTCCGTCTCCATCCGTCGATCCCCGGCCCACGAGGATGCGCGCGAAGTCGTCGAGAGTTGGGCGTCAGCCGGGCAGTGGCTGCCACGGGTCTTGACGCGGAAGGGTCACGCCAGCGCCGGCGCAACCTGTGCTAGCATTCGGGCAGAGCACACCGCGTGGGAGGCGATTATGTACCCCTTCGATCTCGGCCCTTTCAGCCGTCCCGTTACCGCCGCCGCGCCCGAGGCGCAGACCTGGTTCGACCGCGGGCTGAACTGGCTCTACGGCTACAACCATGCCGAGGCGATCGCCTGCTTCCAGGAGGCGCTCAAGGCCGATCCCGCCTGCGCCATGGCCCACTGGGGCATCTCCTACGCCGCCGGGCCCAACTACAACCTGCCCTGGCACCTCTACGACCCGGCCGGCAAGCAGGCAGCCCTCGAGGCCGCCCATGACGCCATGCTCGAGGCGCAGAAGCACGCCCCCGGCGCCTCGCCGGTCGAGCAGGCGCTGATCGGCGCGCTCGCCCAGCGCTACCAGGGGCGCGAGGCGCTCGACGACATGGACCCGTGGAACAAGGCGTTCACCACCGCGATGCGCGCGGTGTTCGAGACCCACCGCGCCGACCGCGAGGTCCGCTTCGTCTTCGTCGAGGCGATCATGAACGAGACGCCGTGGAAGATGTGGGACCTCGCCACCGGCGGCGTGGCCGAGGGCGCGGGCACCGCCGAGGCGATGGCGGTCCTGGACGAGGCCTTCGCCGACGACCCGGACGCCTGGGAGCACCCGGGGCTGCTGCACCTGCATGTCCACCTGATGGAGATGTCGCCCTTCCCCGAACGGGCGCTGCGCACCGGCGACCGGCTGCGCACCATCGCGCCCGATCTCGGCCATCTCGTCCACATGCCGACGCATATCGACGTGCTCTGCGGCCACTACAACGACGTGCTGTTCTGGAACCAGCGGGCCATGGTGGCCGATGCCAAGTACCTGGCAGAGCGGGGAGCGCTCAACGTCTACACGCTCTATCGCACGCACAACCAGCACTTCGCGATCTATGGCGCGATGTTCCTCGGCCAGGCGACGCCAGCGCTCGCCGCCGCGCAGCAGATCGTCGACACCACGCCCGAGGACGTGCTCCGCATCCCCTCGCCGCCCATGGCCGACTTCCTCGAGGCCTACCTCGCGATGAAGACCCATGTGCAGATCCGCTTCGGCCTCTGGCACGACCTGATCGCCGAGCCCGAGCC
>JBCBPG010000624.1:0-3211 GCA_039820865.1 Pseudomonadota bacterium | reverse complement strand
CGTCCCGCTCCCACTCGCGTCAGGATAGGCGCGCAACGGTGACTATTCCCCGAACGCAGGATCCGGCCCAGGGGCAACACCCGTCGCCCGGCGTTAGGGGAACCTTCGGGGATGAGCGCCTATCCTGACGGGGGGGGGTGCGGGCCCGGACGGTTGCCGGACCCGCTGCAGCCGCGCCTACCCCGCGCGGCGGCCCGCGAACCAGCCGCGGTCCTGCAGCGCGTAGTAGCCGAGGGCGACCGGCAGGAACCAGGGGCGGCCGTCGTAGAGGGGCACGGCAGCCGGCGGCGGGCCCCAGAACACGGTCTCGGCCTCGGCCGCGTTGCCCAGCATCCGCTGCGCCGCCTTCTCGCCCAGCCACCGCGCCCAGACGGTGCCCGAGCCGCAGAACCCGCAGGCATGGAGCACGCCGTCATGCTCGAAGAGCCGCGGGACCATGTCGCGGCTGAACGCGACATAGCCGCTCCAGGACGCCTCGATCCCCACGTCGGCGAGGTCGGGGAAGATCGAGGCGAGGCCCGCGCGGACATGCTCGGCATTGCGGGCGGGATCGGCGGTGAAGGCCCGCTCGCGCCCGCCGAGGACAAGGCGCGTGCCGTCCGGCGAGGGGCGGTAGTAGCGGTAGAGCTTCCGGGTCTCGCCCATGGCCCTTCGTTTCGGGAGGAGCGCGCCCATCAGGTTGGGGCTGATCGGCTCGGTCACGACGATGCGGCTGGCGACGGGGACCAGGCGGCGGCGCAGCCACCGGCTGACCCCGTCGGTATAGCCGTTCGTCGCCATCAGCACCTGGCCCGCGCGGACCCGGCCCCGGGGGGTGTCGAGCGCGAAGCCCTCGCGGGTGCGGGCGACGGCGGTGACGGGGGTCAGGCCGTGGACCATGGCGCCGGCCTCGCGCACGCGGGCCAGCATGCCGGCATGGAGCTTGCCCGGATGCAGATGGCCGATATCGGGGCGCAGCATGCCGCCGTGGTAGAGCGCGCTGCCGACTTCCTCGTGCTGGCGCTCGCGCGGGACCATCTCGGCGCCGAGGTCGAGATGGCGGTTGAGGATCTCGGCCTCGCGCGCCTGCGCCTCGTAGTGCCCGGGCGTGATGGCGCCGGTGAAGCGGCCATTGAGCTGGAAGTCGCAGTCGATCCCCTCCTCGGCGATGAAGCGGTAGAGATCGGCGCGGGCGGCGGCGCCCTCGCGGTGCATCGCCAGCGCATGGGTCTCGCCCATCGCGGCGATGGCGCTGC
This sequence comes from Pseudomonadota bacterium, assembly GCA_039820865.1. GTDB lineage: Bacteria > Pseudomonadota > Alphaproteobacteria > Rhodobacterales > Rhodobacteraceae > Thermohalobaculum. The sequence goes on along the minus strand of JBCBPG010000624.1, from coordinate 1,976 downwards.
CGAGACCCTGGCGAAGCGAGCCCGAGGTGATGCCGCCATTGCGGCTCGACGCCCCCTCGCCCGGGCGCTGGCGGTCGAGCACCTGCACCGACCGCCCCGCCCGCGCCAGCACCAGCGCGGCGGCGAGGCCAGTATAGCCGGCGCCCACGATCGCCACGTCGCAATCGGGGGCGAGGTCGGGGGGCGCGGCGTCCTCGGGCGGGGCTGCCTGCCACCAGAAGGGCGTGCTCATCGGATCGCTCGTCATGCGGGGACCCCGGCGGGACGGGCGGTGGGGGGCTTGGCGGGGGCGATGCGGCTGGAGGCGAAGCGGCGGGGATCGAAGGCGGCGAGATCGACGGCCGGCGCGCGGCCGAGCGCCAGCGCCGCCACCTGCTCGCCCGCCGCGGGGGCGAGCTGGAAGCCATGGGCCGAGAAGCCGAAGGCGTGGACGACGCCGGGGGCGCTGCCGTGGCCGATCACGGGCAGGCCGTCCGGTGTGTAGCCCTCGATCCCGGCCCAGAGGCGGTTGAGGCGGGCGCCGGCGATCTGCGGGAAGACCCGGCGGGCGGCCTGCAGGAACCGGGCGACGCCGGCGATGTCGAGCGTGGTGCGCCCGGTTTCGGGATGGGCGGTGCCGCGCATGCCGCCGCCGATCAGGACGGTGCCATTGGGGAACTGCTTGAGCGACAGCGCCTCGCCGAGGATGCCGACGACGGCGTCGGTCAGCGGCGGCAGGGCCGTGGTGACGGCCAGCATCGGCGCATGCGCCTCCAGCGGCAGGGCATCGCCCAGCCAGCCTGCGACGCGCCCGCCCCAGGCACCGGCCGCGTTGACGACGACGGGCGCGGTGACGGGGCCCGCGGGGGTCTCGGCCCGCCAGTCAGGGCCGCGCCGGGCGATGGCGGTGACGGGGCGGGCCTCCTCGATCCGGGCGCCGAGGGCGGCGGCGCGGGCGTGGAAGGCGCGGGTGACGCGATAGGGGATCGCGCTGCCGTCGCCCTCGACATGGAGCGCGCCGAGGCAGTCGGGGCTGGCCGCCGGCATCAGGCTGCGCAGGCGATCGCGGCCGATGACCTCCTCGTGCTCGTGGCCTTCGCGGGCGAGGCGGGCGACGCGGCGGCGTGCGTCTTCCAGCGCCTCCTCGGTGAAGGCGACCTTGAGGTAGCGGCTTTCGCGGTAGCCGCCGTCCTCACCCACGATCTCGGGCAGGCGGCGCCAGCGCTCGGCCGCGAGGACGGCGAGCGGGATCTCGGGCAGCGCGCGGCCGAGGCGGCGCACACCCCCGGCATTGACGCCCGAGGCATGGGCGCCGGTGCGATCGCGCTCGCAGAGGGTGACGCGCGCGCCCGCACGGGCCAGGTGGAGCGCGGCGGAGAGCCCGTGCAGCCCGCCGCCAACGATCAGCACGTCGGCCGTCTCAGCCATCGTCTTCGATCTCCATGTCCGCGAGCGCCTCGAGCGGAATCGGCACGACGGGGGGGCGGAAGCGGAGGGGACCGGCCTCGGCGGGCGGATGGCCGGCTCGGGCGATCAGCGCCTGCACGGTCAGCGCGCATTGGCGGCCCTGACAGGGCCCCATGCCGGCGCGCGAATAGCTCTTGAGCTGGTTCGGCCCCGCAACGCCGGTGGCGATGGCGGCGTCGATCTCGCGGCGGCTCAGTTCCTCGCAGCGGCAGACGAGGGTGTCGGGGTCCTCGGGCACGACATGGCGGGGGGCGTAGAGGGCATCGAGGAAGGGGCGGAGGCGCCGCTCGCGCGCCCGGCGCCGGGCGGGGGCGAGGGCGAGGGCGTCGCGGGTGTCGCCGTCGATCAGCCCAAGGTCGCGGAGGATGCCAAGGGCCGCGATCGTGCCCCCGGCCTCGGCCGCGGCCCAGCCGGCGATGCCAGCGCCTTCGCCCGAGACATGGATGCCCGGCACGCTCGACGCGCCCCAGGCGCCGAGGCGTGGGCGCCAGCAGTGCTGCGCGCCGTCCCAGTCATGGGCGAGAGCGGCG
>JBCBPG010000623.1:0-3212 GCA_039820865.1 Pseudomonadota bacterium | reverse complement strand
TACTTCCACCGCACGCACGGCATCGGCGCGCAGAAGTTCGTCGGCACCTACCAGTTCAACGCCACCGGCTACCAGGGCCAGCAGGTCACCTTCGACTGGGTCCAGGACTGAGCCGAGCCGACCGCGCCGCCCGGCCGTGCCGCACCGGCGGCGCGGCCGGCCCATGACACCCGTGCGGGACAGGCAGCGCGTGACGAGATCGGCGAACCACGCCGCCACCCCACGGACCGGACCCAGACCAACTACCTGAAGTGTATGGCGCACCGGGGAGGATTCGAACCCCCGACCCCCAGATTCGTAGTCTGGTGCTCTATCCAGCTGAGCTACCGGTGCAGGGTGCGCTCTCGCGTGAGGCGCTCAGTTATCCTGCCGTCCGGGGTGTGGCAAGGGGGAAATCGGCCGATGGTGCCGGCGACTTGGCGGCAGGGTCCTTGCCGGCCTGGCGGGACGTGTCGGGAGCCGTGTCGGGGGCAGTCTCGGGCGCAGTCTCGGGCGCAGTCTCGGGTGCGGTGGCGCCTGGGGGGCGGGAACGGCGGCCGGCCGGGTCGGCGGCGGGCAGGAGCAGGGCGAAGACGGTGCCCCCGCTCGAGGTGGCCAGCAGGTCGAGACGCCCGCCCTGCAGCGCCGCCAGCTCGAAGGCGATCGCCAGCCCCAGACCGGTGCCGCCCCGCCGTGCGCCGCCGATGAAGGGGCGGAAGAGGTTGTCCAGCGCCTTCTGCGGCAGGCCGGGGCCGGTATCGCTGATCTCGATGCACCAGTAGGCCGGGCCCGGACCGGTGCCGGGGCCTCTGCTGGCGGCGGTCGGGGTGGCCGGTGCCGTGCCTCGATGGCCGTTCCGGCCGTTCGCCCCGGAGGCTGCCGGGTCCGGTGCTGCGGCCGGGGCCGGGGTCGGTGCTGCGGCCGGGGCCGGGGCCGGGAGGCGGGCATGCGCCCCCTCGTTCGCGCCGTTGCCCGCGGCCATGGGGCCTGCGGCGGGCAGGGCGCCGTCGGCCCCGGCGGCCAGCGCGCGGGCCGAGACGGCGACCTGGCCGGGCCGGCCGGTCGCGCGCAGCGCCTCGGCGGCATTGCGCACGAGATTGGCGAGGATGCGGTAGAGCTGCTCGGTATCGGCGGCCACGGCGACGCCGGGCGGCAGGTCGTCGAGGATGCGCACCGGCCCCTCGGCGAGGACCCTGGGGCCGGCGGGCGGCGGCAGGGCTGTCCGTCCGGCGCCCGTGTCGCTGCCCTCCGGGCCCGACATGGCCGCCCCACCGGTCGCGCCACCGGTCGCCCCACCGGTCGCGCCACGGGTCGTCCCGCCGGCCGCGGGGCCGGTCAGGCCGAGGCCCTCGACCACCTCCTCGACCAGGGGGGCGAGGCGGACGGTGGTGATCTCGGGACCCGTCTCCTCGGCCCGGCCATAGTCCAGCGTGCGGGTGCAGAGGGTCGAGGCACGGTCGATCGCGTTCACCAGCTTGGGCAGCACGCGCGCGACCATCGGGTCCTCGCTGCGCCCGAGACGCTCGGTCATCAGCTGGCCGGCCGCGAGCATGTTGCGCAGGTCGTGGTTGATCTTGGCCACCGCCTCGCCCAGTGCTGCCAGCCGCCGCCGCTCGCTCAGCGCGCGCAGCACCTCGGTCTGCATCGCCGCGATCGCCCGCTCGGCATCCGCCACCTCGCCCCGCCCGCCCGAGGGGCGCAGCACGCGTTCGGGATCGTCGGGGCATGCGTGGAAGTGCTCGACGCCGCGGACCACGTCGAACAGCGGCGAGACCACGAAGCGGCGCACCGCGAAGAACACCACCCCCGCCGTGATCGCCGAGATGATCAGCGACAGGTGCAGGATCCGCAGCCCGTAATCGAGCATCGCCTCCTTGAGCGTGTCGGCCGGAAAGGTGAACTCGACCACGGGGTAGAGCTCGGAGCGCGTGGTGCCCGAGATGAGGTGCACGTCGCCGGCGCGCGTGAAGGTCAGGCAGCGGATCGCGTCGACCACCAGCGTGAGCGGCCCGTCGTCGCTCAGATCGAAGCCCGCGACCGGCATGCCCGGCATGTCATGGGCCAGCACCAGGATGCGCCGCCCGTCCATGCGCACCGCGACCGACAGCGCGTCCGCGGTCTCGAGCAGCAGCTCGGACGCCTCGCTCTCCGGCCGCCCGCCGGGCGCGGTCATGACCGTCAGCGCCGCCAGCTCCGCGCGCACCAGCCGCTCCTGCAGGAACTGGTGGCGGAAATTGGCGATGGACGGCACGAAGATCGCGACCTCGACCACCATGACGACGATCACGGTGACGACGAGCAGGCGCGCCGAGATGCTGTTGAGTACGCGCATTGCCTCCCTTGGCCGGGGATCCGGGGTCTTCGGCGCGCCGCCTCAGCCGAGCCTGGCGAGGAGGCGGACCGCCTTCTTCACAAAGTCGCTCTTGAAGAGCCGGGGCGCATAGTAGGCCCCGGCCGCGCGCTTGGAAACTTCCGACAGGGTCGGATAGGCGGCGACGGTGCCCGCCATGGCCGAGATCTTCATGCCGTTGGCCAGCGCCATGGCCCAGGGCAGGATCAGCTCGCCCGCCTGCGCCCCCGCGATCGAGGCGCCCAGGATCCTGCCCTTGCGCCCCACGATCACCTTGGCAAGGCCCGCGCGCGCCCGCTCGGCCACCGCCCGGTCGTTGTCGGCATAGGGGAACCGGTGCACCTCGACGGCGTCGCCATGGGCCGCGCGCGCCTCGGCCTCGGTCAGGCCCGCCTGCGCCAGTTCGGGATCGGTATAGGTGACCCAGGGGATGTGGTGGGTCGAGTTCTTGACCGGCAGCCTGAACAGCGCCGAGCGCACGACCAGCCCCGCGTGATAGTTCGCGACATGGGTGAACTGCAGCCCCCCCGCGACATCGCCGATGGCATAGACCTTGCGGTTGCTGACCGAGCGCAGGCCCTTGTCCACCGTCACGCCGCGGGGCGTGTGCTCGATCCCGCCGGCTTCCAGCCCGAGATCGATGTTCGCCCGCCGCCCGGCCGCGACCAGCAGATGCGTGCCCTCGACCGCCTCGCCGCCGTCCAGCACCAGCCGGATGCCGCCGTCGGTCGCCTCGGCGCGCGCGACCCTGGCGCCCTCGCGGATGTCGATCCCCTCGCCGCGCAGCTTCTCCAGCACCACCGCCGCCATCTCGGGATCGTCGCGGCCGAGCGCCTTGGCCGCCTCCAGCACCGTCACCGTCGAGCCGAGGCGCGCATGAGCC
>JBCBPG010000622.1:0-3219 GCA_039820865.1 Pseudomonadota bacterium | reverse complement strand
GCGTCAGGTCTCGCGCTCTAGGTTGTTTTGTTTGCCGCATTTTCTTGACGCCAGACTGAGTCAGTCTGGCTGGAAAATGCTCTAGGCCCGCCGGACGGCGCAGCCGGGGGCTGAGACGCGTTTCGTTCACTCTCCTTTGACGAATGTCGAAGTGCTACTGATGCGGGACACGCAACGTCGCGAGATACCCATGACCCAAGATCCGACGCTCCGACGCCCCGCCATCGTGGTCGCGTTCTGGACCCTGGCGCTGGCGCTGCTGCTCTGCCTCGCCACCGTTGCGCCGTCCGGCGCCCAGACCACCGAAACCCCGGCCGAAGCCGCCGAGGCAGAGGCCGAGGCCGAGGCCGTGCGCGAGACCGTGCCGGAAGAGACCGCCGAACAGGCCGCCGAGAGCGCCGAGGCGCTGGAGGAGGCGGTCGAGGCCGCCGCCGCGGCCGACGCCGTCGCCTCGGGTGCTGTCGGCGAGAGCGGTGAAGGCGATGCCGCGGCCGAGGAAGCCGCCGACGCCGTCGTCGAGGCGGTCGTCAACGATGCCGCCCGCGACGAGGAGACGGGCCTGCCCGTCGAGGTGCTCGACCCCGCCATCGTGACCGAAGAGCTCGAGCTCCGCCTCGTCCCCCTTACCCAGCCCGAGCTCGGCGAACTCTCGGCCGTCTGGCACGAGATCGTCCGCGCCAAGACCGAGGAGGTGATGGCCGCGCAGGTCGCGATCTACCGCACCGAGGGCACCGTCGAGGAGGCCGCGCGCGAGCGCCTGACCGAGGTTGCCGCCGAGCGCGACGGTCTGTTCGACAAGTTCTCGACGGTCGTGACCGCCTGGGAGAAGAAGGGCGGCGACGAGGCGGTCATCGCTGAACTGCGCGCCTATCGCGCCTCGATCATCGTCGAGGAGACGCGCACCGCCGATGTCGAGACGCTGGTGGCGCAGGCGCTGGCCTGGGCGACGGATCGCGACGGGGGCATCCAGCTCGCCATCGACATCGCGGTGATCATCGCCTCGCTGATCGGCCTGATCATCGTGGCGCGGATCGTGCGGCGGCTGATGCGCCGTATCATCGGCCGCGTGCCGCAGCTCTCAAGGCTGTTGCAGGTGTTCCTGGTGGGCGTGGTCTACTGGCTGGTGATGGCCTTCGGGCTGATGGTCGTGCTGTCCGGCCTCGGCATCGACATCTCGCCGGTCTTCGCCCTGGTCGGTGGTGCCTCCTTCATCCTGGCCTTCGCCTTCCAGGACACGCTCGGCAACCTCGCCAGCGGGCTGATGATCATGATCAACCGGCCCTTCGACGAGGGCGACTATGTCGACGTGGGCGGCGTCGGCGGCACGGTGAAGGCGGTGAACATCGTCTCGACCACCGTCATCACGCCCGACAACCAGGTGATCGTGATCCCCAACAAGAACGTCTGGGGCAACGTGATCACCAACGTGACGGCCAGCGCGACCCGGCGTGTCGACCTGATCTTCGGCATCAGCTACGGCGACGACATCCCCCACGCGATGCGGGTGATGGAGGAGACGGTGAAGGCCCACCCGCTGGTGCTGGCCGAGCCGGAGCCGATGATCCGGGTGCACGAGCTGGCCGACAGCTCGGTCAACTTCATCTGCCGGCCCTGGGTGCGGACGTCGGACTACTGGACGCTGTACTGGGATCTCATGCAGCAGATGAAGATGCGCTTCGACGCCGAGGGGATCTCGATCCCCTTCCCCCAGCAGGACGTGCACATGCACCAGGTCCCGGTCCGGGTCGAGGCACCGCGCCCACGGCCTGCGCCGGAGCCCGTGGCGGAGGCGCCGAGACCGGCACCCCAACCCGCACCCGCAGGCGCCGAGCCGGGCGGCTATGCCCGCCACGACGAGGGCCACGACGGTGGCGGCGAGGGCGACGGCGAACGCTAGGGCGAACGCTAGGGCAGACGCCGGGGCCGGACGCGCCCCCGAGCCGGGCCGGCCCGATGGCCGCCCCGGCGATCCGGCGCCAGGTCCGCGTGCGGGCTCAGGCGCCGGCGAAGAAGTCGATCAGGCCGTCGATGCCACCCTTCTGGCCGACCAGCGCGGTGACCTCGTCGCGCTGGGTGATCAGCATCGACACGCCCTCGATCACGATGTCGGCCAGCACGGTGCGCCCGGGACGGTCCGAGACGACCCAGGTGACCGCGACGGGGGCCTGGCCGCCGCCGGTGACGCTGCTCGTCACCTCGATGCCGCGCCGGCCAAGGTCGCGCGCGCCCAGGATCTCGACCTGCTGGCCGGAATAGTCCTGGAAGCGCCTGGCATAGACGACCGAGAGATAGTGGCCGAAGGCCGCGGTGAAGCGGTCCTGCTGGCCCGCATCCATGTCCCGCCACAGGCTGCCGGCGGCGAAGCGGGCGATCTGCGGCATCGCGGCGCGCTTCTCGAGGATGGCGAGCAGGTCGTCGGCCTTCTCGGCGCCGCTGCCGCCACCGCGGACCAGCGACAGCACCTCGTCGACGGTGGCGCGGACATGCGCCTTGGCCTCGTCCTCGCTCAGCGCCGCGGCCGGCTGGGCCGCGAGGCCCAGCGCCAGCGCCGCAGCGAGACCGCCGGCAAGGCGCGCGAGCCGGCGGCGGGCGGGACGGAATGGCGTGGCGAACGAAACCATGGCGCGGACCTCTTCTCCTGCACCGGCGACGGGACGCGCCGGCAGTCGCTGAAACGGGCGGGCGCGGCCTTCCGTCGGCGCGCCCGCCGCACAATGCCCGGGAGATAGCCCCGATGCGCCCCACACGAAAGGGCAACGCAAGGGCACCTGTCGCAGCCCCGCGACGCTTGACCGACGGGCCCGCGCCCACACCTCATGGTGCATGAGCGAACGCTGCCCCACCCCCGCGCCTACCGGACCCGATACCGCCCCGGCGGGCGGCGACGAGGCCATAGGCGGCGCGAGCGTCGCGGTCGAGATCGTGACCGACATCGCGACCGTCCCGCCGGGCGACTGGGACGCCTGCGCTGCGCCCGAGACGGCGGATGGCGGGCCGGCGGCGAACCCCTTCGTCACCCACGCCTGCCTCGAGCGCGGCGAGAAAGGCGTGGGTGATGAAGGGGTTGGCCGCCGGCCCGCCATCCGCCGTCTCGGGCGCCGCGCAGGCGTCCCAGTCGGCCGCCGGCAGGGTCGCGATGTCGGTCACGATCTCGACCGCGACGCTCGCGCCGCCGACGGCCTCGTCGCCGCCCGCCGGGGCGGTATCGGGTCCGGAAGG
>JBCBPG010000621.1:0-3221 GCA_039820865.1 Pseudomonadota bacterium | reverse complement strand
GGCGTGGCCGAGGCCTGCCTGCGCATCAGGGACGAGCCGGGCGATGCCTATCGCTATACCGGCAAGGGCAACCGGGTGGCGGTGATCTCGAACGGCACGGCGGTGCTGGGCCTCGGCGCCATCGGCGCGGCGGCATCCAAGCCGGTGATGGAGGGCAAGGTCGCGCTCTTCAAGAAGTTCGCCAATATCGACGGCTTCGACATCGAGTTGGACGAGGCCGACCCCCACAGGCTGGCCGAGATCGTGATCGCGCTGGAGCCGACCTTCGGGGCGGTGAACCTGGAGGACATCAAGGCGCCGGACTGCTTCATCGTCGAGCGGGTGTGCAAGGAGCGCATGGGCATCCCCGTCTTCCACGACGACCAGCACGGCACGGCGATCGTGGTGGCCGCGGCGGCGATCAACGCGATGCATATCGCCGGCAAGAAGTTCGAGGATGTCCGCATCGTCTCGACGGGGGGCGGCGCGGCCGGCATCGCCTGTCTCGACATGCTGCTGAACCTGGGCGTGCGCCGCGAGAACGTCTTTCTCTACGACATCAACGGGCTGGTGCATGCCGGGCGCGACGACCTGGACGCGACCAAGCGGTCCTATGCCCAGCCCGAGGGCGGCCCCGCGCTCGGCGAGGCGATCGAGGGCGCGGACCTGTTCCTCGGCCTCTCGGCGCCGCGGCTGCTCAAGCCCGAGATGGTCGCGAAGATGGCCAAGGACCCGGTGATCTTCGCGCTGGCCAATCCCGAGCCCGAGATCTGGCCGACCGATGCGACCGCGGCGCGGCCGGACGCGATCGTGGCGACGGGGCGGTCGGACTTTCCCAACCAGGTGAACAACGTCCTCTGCTTTCCCTTCATCTTCCGCGGTGCGCTGGACGTGCAGGCGACGCAGATCAACGAGGAGATGAAGGTCGCCTGCGCCGAGGCGATCGCGGCGCTGGCGCGGCTGACGTCCTCGGCCGAGGCGGCGGCGGTCTATCGCGGCGAGCGGCTGGTCTTCGGGCGGAACTATCTCATCCCCAAGGCCTTCGATCCGCGGCTCTTGGGCCAGATCGCGGCGGCGGTGGCTAGGGCCGCGACCGAGACCGGGGTGGCGCGCCTGCCGCTCGACGATCTCGAGGCCTACCAGCGCCGGCTGAACGCCTCGGTTTTCCGCTCGGGGCTGCTGATGAAGCCGGTCTTCGAGGCGGCGCGGTCTTCGGCGCGGCGCATCGTCTTTGCCGAGGGCGAGGACGAGCGGGTGCTGCGCGCGGCGCAGTCGATGCGCGAGGAGGGCGTCGACCGGCCCATCCTGATCGGGCGACCGGAGGTGATCGAGACGCGGATCGAGCGGGCGGGGCTGACGATCCGGCCGGGCGACGACTTCGAGGTCTGCGATCCGGACGACGACCCGCGCTATCGCGACTACTGGGAGACCTACCACGCGCGGATGCAGCGCCGCGGCATCACGCCGGACCTGGCGCGCACGATCATCCGCACGAACTCGACGGCGATCGCGGCGGTGATGGTGCATCGGGGCGATGCGGACAGCCTGATCTGCGGGACCTTCGGGACGTATTCCTGGCACCTGAACTACGTGACGCAGATCCTGGCGGGCGGGGCCGACGGGCTGGCGCCGCAGGGCGCGCTGTCGCCGGTGATCCTGGAGCAGGGCACGATCTTCATCGCCGACAGCCAGGTGCATTACGACCCGAGCCCCGAGCAGGTGGCGCAGTCGGCGATCGCGGCGGCGCGCCATATCCGCCGCTTCGGGATCCAGCCCAAGATCGCGCTGCTCAGCCACTCGGTCTTCGGGTCGCTGGATACCGAGAGCGGGCGCAAGATGCGCCGGGCGCTGGAGATCCTGGACGCTGCGGGCGTGGATTTCGAATACGAGGGCGAGATGCATGCCGACCACGCGCTGAACCCGGAGCTGCGGGCGCGGGTGTTCCCGAACTCGCGCCTGACGGGGGCGGCGAACTGCCTGATCTTCGCCTCGGTCGACGCGGCCTCGGGCTCGCGCAACATCCTGAAGCAGCTCACGGGCGGGCTGGAGGTCGGGCCGATCCTGATGGGGATGGGCAACAAGGCGCATATCGTCAGCCCCTCGGTCACGCCGCGGGGCCTGCTGAACATCGCTGCGCTCGCGGGCACGCCGGTGCATTTCTACGCCTGAGCGGGTCCCTGCCGGGCCCTGTCTGCATGGAGGTGCCGGGCGGGTCGGCGCCGTCGTCGCGGCGCTTCCCGCCGGGTATATGTCGGGCGCGCGCGGGCTGCGGCCAAGGGCGCGCTCTGTGACCTGCGTCAAATTTACCGGATTTGTGTTACCGATCACGTACTTGCTTCCGGCCTGCGGAACATATTCAAGTTTCTGTAATGATGTTTGGAGAGGGGAACGACGTGCTCCTGTCATTGGACGAGACCTGGGGCGCGAGCCGTGCCAGGCCGAGCCGCAAGGCGATGATCGTGCAGGAGGTGATGGCGCGCATTACGTCAGGCCGCCTTCTGCCCGGGGCCTATTTCCCGGAGGACGAGATCGCAGAGGAGATGAAGGTCTCCCGGACACCGGTCCGCGAGGTCGCCAACTTCCTGATCGGGGCCGGCGTGCTGGAGAAGGGCGCGCGCGGCGGTTCGCATGTCTGCTCCGCCAGTCTCGAGCAGTTCGTCGAGGTGACGGAGGCGCTCAACCACCTGCTCTACGACAGCGTTGTCCGCGAACGGCGGACCGGCCGGTCAAGGGTGCTGCGCGAGGACGAGGCGTCCGCCTTCCGGTCGCTGCGCCAGAATACCGGCGTCGTCGAGACCTTCAGCGCGACCTACATGGCGGCGATGAACGGGTTCCTCAACAGCCGCGTCGCCCATGCGTCGATGCGGAACTACCTGAGCTTCCTGGTCTGGGACCGGCTGCGGCTCGTGCTGACGCTGCCCGGGCTGGGGCGCGAGTTGGGGGCGGAGGCGATGGTGCTGCCGATGCGCGCGCTGGCCGACGAGGCGATGCACCTGGTCGGTGCCCAGCGCCCGTCTGCGCCGCCGGATGGCGCTGAAGGCGGGTATTGCAGCGAGGCCTGCCGGACCAACTGCCTGGTCAGCTGTGCGCGCGACCGGATCAACCTGGTCTGCCTGGTGCGCCACTTCGACCGGAGCCTCGATCGCTGCCCGCTCTGGGGGTCGTGCCGCTGCGTGGTCTGCCGCCAGGCCCGCGACGGGATCGGGGGCTGTGCCTGACGCCTGGCCGTGACTGCTGCGGGG
>JBCBPG010000620.1:0-3231 GCA_039820865.1 Pseudomonadota bacterium | reverse complement strand
CTGGCGACGCGGCCGCCGGCGACTGGCTGGCGGTCGAGGACGCCGACGCGATCCCCGAGGGCCGCGCACGCATCGTCACCCTGCCCGGCGGCCGGCGCGCCGCGGTGTTCCGCCAGGAGGGCACGCTCGCCGCCCTCTCCAACGCCTGCGCCCACCAGAACGGGCCGCTGGGCGAGGGGCGGATCCTCGACGGCTGCGTCACCTGCCCCTGGCACGGCTTCCAGTACCGCCTCGTCGATGGCCGCTCGCCGCCGCCCTTCACCGAAAGGGTGCCGACCTACGACCTCCGACGCGGCGAGGACGGGACGGTCGAGATCCGCGCCGAGGCCAACGCCCCCGGCACCCCCACCACGCCGCTTCCCGCCCGCGAGGTCCCATGAGCGACCGCGACCCCTTCTTCATCGGCTTCGCCCCCGTCCCGGAGGCGCTGCGTCCCTTCCTGGCGTCTCTGGCGGCGTTGCTGGTCGCGGCCGCCCTGCTCGTCGGCATGGTGGTCGCGGCGACGCAGGACGACCCGGGCGAGGGCCGCTTCCGCTTCGACCTCGGCCGCCAGACCGTCACCGGCGTCCTGGTCGAGCCCGCCTACCCGATGCTGCGCATCACCGAGGGGAACGAGCGCCTGCCCGCCGGCCATACGCTGATGCTCTCCGGTCTCGGCAAGAACGGCGTGCAGGCGGCCGGCGCGCCGCTCGAAGGGCAGGTCGTGACAGTCGAGGGCGTCCTCTTGACCCGCGGCGAGATCGACATGCTGCAGGTCCGCCGCGATGGCGACGGCCCGGTGATGCGCCCCACCGGCGACGCCGCCCCCGAGTTGCCCGCGCCCGAGCCCCTCGGCCGCTGGCGACTGACCGGCGAGCTCTGCGACGGCAAGTGCTATGCCGGCGCCATGCGCCCGGGCCGCGGGATCGCGCACAAGGCCTGCGCCAATCTCTGCATCGTGGGCGGCGTGCCCGTGGTCTTCGTCGCGACCGGCCCGGTCGAGGGCTCGACCTACCTCATGGTGACCGGCCCGCAGGGCGGTCCAGTCGGCCAGGCGCTTCTCGACGCCACGGCCGAGCTGGTGACGCTGGAGGGCGCGGTCGAGCGGATCGGCGACCTCCTCGTCCTGCGCGCCGATCCCGCGAGCCTCGGCCGGCCATGAGCGCCCCCTCCCGCACGCCAGGCCGGGTCGTCGCAACCGTCCTCGCAGGCGCGCTGGCCGCAGGTGGCGCCTGGCTCGCCTGGCAGGGCGACGACACCGTTGCCGGCCTCGCCCGCGACCTCCGCCGCGCCGGCTGGGGCGGTCTCGGGCAGGTCCTCGGCGTGCTCCGCTGGCCCGCCGTCGCCCTGGCAAGCATCCTGGTCCTCACCGCGCTCGCCACCCCTCTGGACCGTCTCCTGCAACGCCTGGCTCCGCCAGAAGACGACTGACGGCACCGTCCGGGCAGCCCATGGGGCAGCCCTTGGGGGCAGCCCAGGGGCACGACTGCCCGCAAGGCCCCGCTGCAAAGTCACTGTCCACCAGGAGCGGGAGCCGGCATTCCGCCTGCCCGGCTCACCAGAGCGGGCTGCACCGCCACCGGACGACGTGCGGAGCCGGCATCGGTGTCGGTTTGGTCGCAGTCTGGTCCCTGGGGCCCCTGCCCACCCACGTCATGTTGGCCTCAAGGTCATGAACAGAGAAAGAACATTGGCAGCCTGCAACCTTTCGAGGCCTGGTAGGCGAGCATTTACACTCAAGCGGTCAACCTGACGTGGGAGGGGGCGGGAGACGCATGGCAACCGCGCTCAGGCGGTGAGGCCGCGAACATCGGTAGAGACGTGGCCGGCCACAGAGGACGATCGCGGCAGCTCAGCCCGTCTCGCCCCGGGCGACGCGGTCCAGGAGGTCGGCGCGGGCGGGCCAGAGCCAGTCGCGCGCATAGCGGGCGATGGCCGTGCGCCGCGCGGCGGCGCCAAGACGCCTGGCCGCGTCCCGGTCGTCCAGCAGGGCCTCGATGGCGCCGGCCAGCGCCTCGATATCGGCATGGTCGACGAGGCGCGCCTCGACCCCGTCGCGCACCGCCTCGCGCACCGGCTCGACGTCGGAGGCGACCAGCGGGCAGGCGATGCTCATCGCCTCGATCATCGACCAGGACAGGACGAATGGCACGGTCAGGTAGACATGGACATCCGAGGACTGGAGCAGCCGGCGATAGGCGCCGCGCGGCAGCGGGCCGCGGAAGTGTGTGCGCGCCGGGTCGATGGCGCACTCCGCCAGCATCCGCGCCTTCCAGCTCTCGCCCTCCGGCAGGCGGGCGCCATAGGCGACGCGGTCCTCGCCCCCGATCACCGCGTGCAGGCGCGGCCGGCGGGCCTGCAGCAGCGCCAGCGCGCGCATGAACTCCGGAAAGCCGCGATGGGGCTCCATGCCGCGGGTGGCATAGGTGACGACCTCGGCATCAGCGGGCAGCGGTTCGCCGGCGCCATCCAGCGCCACCGCCTCGCCCGGCGCATCCGTGGCCGTGTCCACCCCGTCATGCATCACGGTCAGGCGCGCGCGGACATGGTCGGGAAACTGGGCCGCCTGGAATTCGGTCGGGCAGAACGCCGCATCCGCGATCGCGAGATCGAGGAGCAGCGGTGCGTTCCGCGCCAGGGCATGGGCGCGCGCATCCTCCAGCGTGCTCCGCGGCGGGGTGCCGAGATCGTCAACCGGGGGATAGCGGTACCACCACTCGGCATAGGCAACGAAGCGCGTCTCCGGCCAGACGGCCTTGGCGAAGGTCCCCGATCCCCAGCCCGAATGCGCCACCACGATGTCGGGCACGAAGCCCATCTCGCGCGCGCGGATCGCGGCATTCGCGAACCCCTGGGCATTGATCATCGCCTGCTCGTGGCCGGATGCGAAGCGGTGCACCCCCTCGGTCACCGATCGATGGGGGGCCATGCGGATCATCCGGCAGCCGCGCGGCGGCTCGGCGCCCTCCTTCGCGGTCGCAAAGGTCACGTCCCAGCCCCGGGTCGCCAGCCAGGCACCGAAGGCCCCGAACTGCGCGGGATAGTTCTGATGCGAGAAGAGGATCCGCACGGCCAGCCCCCTGCCCACCGCCACCTGCCGACCGCCGCCGGGCCGGATCGCTGGCTGGGGCGGCAGGATTCGAACCTGCGAATGGCGGTACCAAAAACCGCTGCCTTACCACTTGGCGACGCCCCATCCGCGGGCCCATGTATCAATCGCCCGGCGGGGGAACAAGCGGGGGAACAAGCGGG
>JBCBPG010000619.1:0-3239 GCA_039820865.1 Pseudomonadota bacterium | reverse complement strand
CGAGGCGACGCCCGCCGCCATCGCGATCATGGTCGCCGGCAGCGTCGCGGTCGGCTGCGCGGGGCACACGGCCTATGCGCTGGCCTTCTCGACCCGCCCGGCCGCGGCCGCCTTTGCCCGCGCGGGCCGGGCCATCACCGCCGGCGTCGCCGTCTTCTTCGCCATCCTCGGCACCACGCTCCTTACCGAGGTCGCGGCCGCGCTGGCCTGAGCCCTCACGCGATGGGCGTCCCGTCCTTGCGCAGGAACCGCCCGTCGGCCTTGGTGCTCATCATATCGACATCCGCGCAGGTCGTGACATCCGCCGGCTGGCGCGAGCCGATCTCGAGACAGACCGCCGCATAGACCGCCTCCGCGCCCGGGCGGTTGACCAGGTGGCGCCCGTCGCCCGTCGCGCGGCAGGTCGTCGAAACTGTCCAGCCCGTCGAAATGGGCGATCGCCAGCGCGGCGATCGCCCCGGGCTCGGCCATGCGCAGGGTCACCGCCGTCCAGTGGCGTCCCTCCTCCTCGGCCCTGGTCGCCGCGTAATGCGTGAGACAGCCGCAGCGCGGGCAGAAACGGAAGTCGGTTGCCCCGCCATCGGCCCGGCGACAGGCGGTCGTCGCGCCGCGGGGATGGATGTCGTGGCCGACATGGCCATAGGCCCAGAGCGCGTCGTGGCGCCGGCAGATCGTACAGTTGCACGCGGTGACCGACTGCGGCGGGGTGTCGAGCACCCAGGCGACCGCCCCGCAATGGCAGCGCCCCTCCATCGCCTACCCCCTGCCCGCTCACGGATCGCGGCGCGCGCCCAGCCCGGCGTTGCCTGTACTCGTCACGAAGAACTAGACTGGCCGCGTTCCCGTTCCCCCGGAGGCGCGATGCGCATCGACCTGCGCGACCTGCAGCTCTTCGCCGCCCTGGCGCAGCATGAGCATTTCACGCGCGCGGCCGAGGCCTGCGGGATCTCGCAGCCGGCGTTGTCGCTGCGCCTGAACAACCTGGAGAGCGCGCTCGGCACCCAGCTCGTCCGCCGCGGCGCGCGCTTTGCCGGCTTCACGCGCGAGGGCGAGATCCTGCTCGTCTGGGCGCGCCGGCTGCTCGCCGAGCACGAGGCGATGCTGGGCGAGATCACCGGCGCCAAGGGCGAGGTCGTGGGCCATGTGACGATCGGCGTCATCCCCACCGCGCTCGCCTTCGCCGCCCAGGTCGCCATCGCCGTGCGCGCAACCCATGCGCGGATCGTGCCCGTCGTCCGCTCCGCCTCGGCCGGCGAGATCACCGCGGGGCTGGCCGCCGGGCGCTTCGACATCGGCATCAGCTATCTCGACGACAGCGCGCCCACCGCCGCGCCGGTCGAGACCGCGCCGCTGGCCGCCGGTGGCCTCCGCCCGCCGCGCCTGCTCTATCGCGAGCGCTACGTGCTGCTCGCCGCCCACGGGCTGGTCGAGGAGAGCCGCCAGACGCTGACCTGGGCCGAGGCGGCGGCGCTGCCGCTGGCGCTGCTGACGCCCGACATGAAGAACCGCCGCATCATCGACGCCGCCTTCCGCGAGGCCGGCGTGCCGGTGCGCCCGGTCTTCGAGACCAACGACCTCGCCACCCTCTACGCCTTCCTCGCCGAGGCCCGCGCCGCGACCGTCGCGCCCGCCTATGCCCAGCCCGACGCGACCGGCACGGCGCCCCGCCGCCTGGGTCTGGTCGAGCCGGTGCTGAGCCGCCAGGTCGCCGCCTTCCTGCCGGGCGCGGGCTTCGAGGCGCCCGCCGTCAGCGCCGTCCTGCACGCGGCCCAGGGCGTGGCCGAGGCGATGCCGGCAGCGCTGGCGGCCGAGGCACCCGACCCCGAGGACGCTGCGTGAAGCCAACCGTGCTCCGCTCGGCCGATCTCGACGGGGGCGGGCGCTGCGTCGACCTCTTCCGCCGCCCCGACGGCACCCACGGCTTCGAGGAATACCGCCGCGACCCGGAGGACCCGCGCGGCTGGTATGCCATCGGCCACCACGGCGCACGCGTCTTCGCCACGCTGGACGACGCCCGCGCGGCGGCCCGCGACACCGTGCCCGGGGCAGGAGAGGCGCTGCGATAACGGCGCCTTATGGTAGAATATGGAAACGGTCTTTGCCTCGTGGACTGGCGCGGGCGCATGGTCGGCCGTCGGCTTGACGGGAGGCGCGCATGGCACCGCTGGACAACAACAAGGGCGTCTGGAAGGACGGGCGCGGGCGCGGACGCGTCACCACCAAGGGCCGCCCGCTGGACGATGCGGCACTGGCCGAGGTCCGCGAGCTCCTCGGCGACGATCCGCGCCGGCCGGACCTGCTGATCGAGTTCCTGCACCGCGTCCAGGACCGCAACGGCCACATCTCGGCCGCACATGTCCGCGCGCTGGCCGAGGAGCTGCGCCTCGCCCAGGCCGAGGTCTACGAGGTCGCGACCTTCTACGCCCATTTCGACGTGGTGCCCGAGGGCGTGGCGCCGCCGCCCGCGCTCACCATCCGCGTCTGCGACAGCCTCTCCTGCGAACTGGCCGGTGCCGACGCGCTCAAGGCCGCACTCGAGGAGGGCGCCAACCCCGCCCAGATCCGCATCCTGCGCGCGCCCTGCATGGGCCGCTGCGACACCGCGCCCGTGGCCGAGGTCGGCCACAACCATGTCGACCACGCCACGCCCGAAAGCGTGATAGCCGCGGCGCTGTCCGGCGACACCCATGCGAAGATCCCGGACTACGAGCGCCTCGACGCCTATCGCGCGGCCGGCGGCTACGGCGTCCTCGAACGCCTGCGCGCCGGCGGCGACGCCGATGCCGTGCAGCAGACGGTGCTGGATGCCGGCATCCGCGGCCTCGGCGGCGCTGGCTTCCCGTCGGGCAAGAAGTGGTCATTCGTGCGCGCCGCGCCCGGGCCGCGCTACCTGGCCGTCAACGGCGACGAGGGCGAGCCGGGGACGTTCAAGGACCGCTACTACCTCGAACGCACGCCGCACCTCTTCCTCGAGGGCATGCTGATCGCCGCCTGGGCGGTCGAGGCTGAGCGCGCCTACATCTACATGCGCGACGAGTACCCCGCCGTCCTGCACATCCTGGCCGAGGAGATCGCCGCGCTGGAGGCCGCCGGCCTCGCCGCGCCCGGCTATATCGAGGTCCGCCGCGGCGCGGGCGCCTACATCTGCGGCGAAGAGTCGGCGATGATCGAATCGATCGAGGGCAAGCGCGGCCTGCCCCGCCACCGCCCGCCCTATGTCGCCCAGGTCGGCGTCTTCG
>JBCBPG010000618.1:0-3240 GCA_039820865.1 Pseudomonadota bacterium | reverse complement strand
CATGCCGTCCTTGGGCCCGAAGCCGAAGCGCGACTTGAAGGCCTGGTAGCCCGCGGCGACGGCCGTCGCGGCCTCGGCCTGCATGGCGTCCACGCTGTCGGCATAGAGCTTGGAGTAGTAGACGGGGATCCGCTCCTTGGTCCGTCCGCCGAGGAGCTTGAAGACCGGCTTGCCTACCAGCTTGCCCATCAGGTCCCAGATCGCGATGTCGATGGCCGAGATCGCGGTCATGCCGATGCCCTTGCGCCCCCAGGCATGGGAACGGCGATACATCTTCTCCCAGAGATAGGCGTAGTCGAACGGATCCTCGCCGATGATGAGGGGGGCGTAGTGGTCGTCGATCGCCTTCTTGACCACGCCGGGGGCCAGCGCGGCGTTGCCGATGCCGATGGTGCCGTCGGTCGCCTCGACCTCGCAGGTGAGCCAGGCGTGGAAGCGGAAGGACTGCATCGCGTCCCCCCGCTCATACAGCAGGTCGCTGGCATTGGTGCAGAAATTGCCCTGGGGCGGCACGGTGGGGCCGGTCCAGGTCCAGACGCGGGCGCGGACGGATTTGATCGTCGTCATCTCATTCCCCGGTGGAGGCAAGCGGCGGACGCTGGCGGAACAGGAGGCCCCAGAGCGGACGGCCGAAGAGGGCCAGCGCCGTCAGGACAAAGAAGAAGAGCGAGAGCGGGCGGGTGAGCATCAGCCACCACTGCTCGTCCAGCATCACCATCGACTGGCCGAGGCGCTGTTCGAGCATCCCGCCGAGGATGAGGCCGATGGCCAGCGGCACGACCGAGAAGCCGTAGCGGCGCATCAGGAAGCCGACGATCCCCGCGCCGATGGCGACCCAGACATCGATCATCGACTGGTCCAGCGCATAGGCGCCGACGACCGAGAAGATGAAGACCGAGGGCCAGAGGACGGCGACCGGGATCAGCGTCACGCGGGCGAAGATCCGCGCGCCGTAGAGGCCGATGGCCAGGAACAGGAGGTTCACGAACAGCATCGACCAGAAGATCGCAAAGGCGAACTCGGCCTGCTGGGTGAACATGGTGGGCCCGGGGCGCAGGCCATGGACCATCAGCCCCGCCAGGATCACCGCCGCCGTCGGCGAGCCGGGGATGCCGAGCGCCAGCGTCGGCACCATGGCGCCGCCGGTCGCGGCGTTGTTGGCGGCCTCGGATCCCGCGATGCCCTCGACCGCGCCCTTGCCGAACTCCTCCGGCGTGCGCGACCAGCGCCGGGCCTCGTTGTAGCCGATCATCGAGGCGACGGTCGCGCCCTCGGCCGGCAGGATGCCGATGAAGGTGCCGATGCCCGACGAGCGCAGGATCGTCTTCCAGATCCGGCGATAGTCCTCGCGGCTCGGCAGCCGGATCGCCTTCATCGTCACGGCCTGGCGGACGACGTGGAGCCTGGAGGCCTGGACCAGCAGTTCGGAGATCCCGAAGATGCCGATCATCAGCGCGACGAAGCTGATCCCCTCGGTCAGCTCCGAGGCGCCGAAGGTATAGCGCTCGACCCCCGTCATGAGGTCGGTGCCGATGGTGGCCAGCAGCACGCCGACAGCGCCCGAGACCAGGTTCTTGACCGCCGAGCCGTCGCCGATGGTCGCCAGCATCGAGAGGCCGAAGACGGTCAGCGCAAAGTACTCGGGCGGGGCGAAGTTGTAGGCGGCCCGCGCCATCAGCGGCGCCGCCAGCATCAGCGCGATCACCGATAGGATGCCGCCGATGGTCGACGAGACGACGGCGATGCCGAGCGCGCGGCCCGCCTCGCCCCGCTGCGCCAGCGGATAGCCGTCGAGACAGGTGGTGGCCGAGGCCGAGGTGCCGGGCGTGTTGATCAGGATTGCCGTGATCGCGCCCGCGAAGGTCGCCGCGCAGTAGATCGCCGTCAGCACCGCGATGGCGGCGATGGGCTCCATGGTCAGCGTGAAGGGCAGCAGCAGCGCAGCACCCGTGGTCGCGTTCAGCCCCGGCAGCGCGCCGATCACCACGCCGCCCAGCGTGGCCAGGACGAGGAGCGCGATCAGCGAGGGATCGCCGAGCGCCATCAGGCCGCCGAGGAACGCCTCCATCGTCTCACCCGTACCAGAGCGCCGTGAGAAGCCCGCGCGGAAAGCGGATCTCGAAGGCGGTGTCGAAGAGCAGGAAGACCGCGAGCGGCACGATCAGCCCCACGGTCAGGAGCGGCATGATCCGCCGCTCGCCCCAGAGGGCTGCGAGCAGCAGCGCGAAGATGCCGAGGGCGAGGAACAGGTCCAGCGTGGAGAGCGCCAGGAACAGCACCATGAGGCCCATGGTGGACCAGGTGGTCGCGCCGATCCGCTCGCTCACCCGCACCGGGTCGAGCCAGACGCCGAGGGCGGTGAGCGCGATGATCAGCCCCGCGATGAGCTGCGGGAAGTCCGAGGGCTGGATGCCGCGCTTCAGGATCGGCGGAATGCGGTCGAAGGTGGTCGAGACCGCGATCGCGCCTATCGCGAAGGCCACGATCACGGCCGGGACCAGCCAGCGCTCAAGCTCGAAACTGTCCTTCACGAGCGGTTTCCTCGCCGGGGAGATCGGCGGGCCCGCGGGCCCGCCATCGAGGCGCCGGGGCGCCTCACTCGATGAAGCCCAGCTCCTTCAGCGCCGACTGCATGTCGGTCACCATGGTCTCGAGCTGACCGCCCCAGGCATCGGCGCCCGCGACCGAGGTCGAGTCGAGCCCGACCGAGGTGAGGAAGCCCTGGTAGACGGCGTGGTTCATCGACTTGAGCAGCGCCTCTTCCAGCCTGGCGGCGACCTCGTCGGGCGTGTCCTTGTGGACGACGAAGCCGCGCACCGTGGAGAACGAGACGTCGATGCCCATCTCCTTGGCGGTCGAGACGTCCGAGAGCGCCGACATGCGCTCGTCGGCCAGCACGACGATCGGACAGATGTCGCCAGCGTCGATCTGGCTCTGCGCCTCGGCGAGGTTCAGGACCGCCGCATCGACCGCGCCCGCGACCAGCTGGGTCGCCAGCTCGCCCCCGCCGTCGAAGGGCAGGATCTTGGGCGTCTGCATGCCGCCCTTGACGGTGAACATGAAGGCCGAGACGTCATCGATGTTGCCGACATGGGTGGTGCCGTAGCTGATCGGCGCCTCCTTCTGCGCGGCGACGAAGGCCTCGGCGCTGTCGTAGGCGCCACAGCGGACCATCAGGATCTGCGGGTCGTCGGTGCCACGGGCGATCGGGCGCACGTCGTCGAGCGTCATCTTGGTCTT
>JBCBPG010000617.1:0-3240 GCA_039820865.1 Pseudomonadota bacterium | reverse complement strand
GGAGAAGCCGTAGGCCTGCGCCTCCTCCAGCGTCACGATGCCGATGTCCACATTGCGCTGCTTGAAGATGCGGTTGTCGGTCAGCAGCCCTTCGAGGTCGTCGCAGATCTCGAGGAACGGATCGCACCACGCCTCGATGTCGTCGACCAGCGCGTCGGGCAGATCCTGGTGCACGCCGCCCGGGCGGAAATAGGCCGCGTGGAGCCGCGCCCCGCAGGCCCGCTCATAGAACACCATGAGCTTCTCGCGCTCCTCGAAGCCCCAGAGCGGCGGGGTCAGCGCGCCCACATCCATCGCCTGGGTGGTCACGTTCAGCAGATGGCTGAGGATGCGCCCGATCTCGCAGAACAGCACCCGGATGAGCTGGCCCCGCCGCGGCACCTCGACCTCGGCCAGCCGCTCGATGGCCAGACACCAGGCATGCTCCTGGTTCATCGGCGCCACGTAGTCGAGCCGGTCGAAATAGGGCAGGTTCTGCAGGTAGGTGCGGCTCTCCATCAGCTTTTCGGTGCCGCGGTGGAGCAGGCCGATATGCGGGTCGACGCGGTCGACCACCTCGCCGTCCAGCTCCAGCACCAGCCGCAGAACACCATGCGCCGCAGGATGCTGCGGGCCGAAGTTGATGTTGAAGTTGCGGATCCGCTGCTCGCCGGTGACGAGGTCCGTGCTTGCTCCGTCCATCGCTAGCGTCCCTCAGGCATGGGTTTGACTGTCATGGCTCCGGCCTCGCCGGTACCGATGGTGCCGCGCCCGTCCAGCCCGGGTCGTCGCGGTCGCTCGAGCGCCCATCGCGCGCCCCCTCAGAACCGGCTCGGCAGGTCGTCGCCGGGCCAGCGGCGCATCGCCAGGACCCAGACCAGCACCAGCGGCCCGAAGGGCAGCAGCGCCGCCAGCGCCCACCACGGCGACAGCCCCGCCCGCGTCAGCAGCACCGACAGCGGGTAGGCGAAGAGCGCGGCGAGGACGAGCCAGGCGAGGGCCATCAGCCCTCCTTCCCGGCGCTCACGGGCGCGGGGTCGGGGGCGCGCGGCGCGGGGGCGCCCGGCAGGCTCGCCACCTTCTCGTCGCCCGGCAGGATGTAGGTGGCACCCTCCCAGGGGCTCATCTGCGCGAAGTCGCGATACTCCTGCACCAGGCTGACCGGCTCGTAGACCACCCGCTTCTCGGTCTCGTCGTAGCGGACCTCGACATAGCCGGTGGTGGGGAAGTCCTTGCGCAGCGGATGGCCGCGGAAGCCGTAATCCGTCAGCAGCCGGCGCAGGTCCGGATGGCCCGTGAAGAGGATGCCGAACATGTCGAAGATCTCGCGCTCGTACCAGTTGGCCGAGGGGTGGAGGTCCGAGATCGAGGGCATCGCCTCGTCCTCGGCCACCGCGATCTTCACGCGGATGCGCTGGTTCTGCTGCATCGACAGGAAGTGGTAGACGACGTCGAAGCGCCGCTCGCGCCCCGGCCAGTCGACCGCGGTGATGTCGATCAGCGTCGTGAACCGGCAGGCGGTGCTGTCGCGCAGGTACCCCACCAGCGCGCGGAGCCCGGCGCCGGTCGCGTTCACCGTCACCTCGCCCACCGCGGTCGAGCAGCCGATCACGGCATCGGCCTGCTGGCTCTCGATCAGGTCGACGAGGTCGGCCATGCCCTCGGTCACGGGATCGCTCACGGGTGTTCTCCTCGGGCGCGGGCCTAGCGGGTGATGGTGCCGGTGCGGCGGATCTTCCGCTGCAGCTGCAGGATGCCGTAGAGCAGCGCCTCGGCCGTCGGCGGGCAGCCGGGCACATAGATGTCGACCGGCACGATCCGGTCGCAGCCGCGCACCACGCTGTAGCTGTAGTGGTAGTAGCCGCCGCCATTGGCGCAGCTGCCCATCGAGATCACGTAGCGCGGCTCCGGCATCTGGTCGTAGACCTTGCGCAGCGCCGGGGCCATCTTGTTGGTCAGCGTGCCCGCGACGATCATCACGTCGGACTGGCGCGGGCTGGCGCGGGGCGCGGTGCCGAAACGCTCGAGATCGTAGCGCGGCATCGAGGTCTGCATCATCTCGACCGCGCAGCAGGCGAGGCCGAAGGTCATCCACATCAGCGAGCCGGTGCGCGCCCAGTTGATGAGATCGTCGGCCGAGGTCAGCAGGAACCCCTTGTCCGCGAGCTCGTTCGAGATCGCGCCCGTCACCATCTCGCGGTCGACGCCAGCGGTGTTGGCCAGTGCCGGGGCGGGCTGAGGCGTCACTCCCATTCGAGCGCTCCCTTCTTCCACTCGTAGGCAAAGCCGACGGTCAGGACCGTCAGGAACAGCATCATCGACCAGAAGGCCAGATCGCTCAGCTGACCGAAGGCCGCGGCCCAGGGGAACAGGAAGGCGATCTCGAGGTCGAAGATGATGAAGAGGATCGAGACGAGGTAGAAGCGCACGTCGAACTTCATCCGCGCGTCGTCGAAGGCGTTGAAGCCGCATTCGTAGGCCGAGAGCTTCTCGGCATCGGGCTGGCGATAGGCGAGCACCCAGGCCGCGATCATCAGCACCAGGCCGAGCCCGATGGCGATGCCGAGGAAGATGATGATGGGCAGGTAGCTGGTGAGCAGGTCGGACACCGCGGCTCCTTTCGTGCCTTCCGCACAGTGGCGGCGCGTACCATCGATCTACGGGGCGGGCCCGCGGGGGTCAACGCGCCGCGTCATTCCCGGGGTCGCCGCGTGACAGTATCACGCAAGAACCGAAGGGGAAGCAGCGGATGCCGCGCTGCGGCAGATCGGGCCAGGATGGTCAGCCCCTGGGGTAGCCGGGAGCAGCGGGAGGCAGATGGGTGGGCAGCGGGCGCCCCCGCTCGGCCCGCGCAGGCGCGCGGCCCGCGCATCGCCCGCCCGCTGCCCCGATGGGACCTGGCCCGCCGGTCGTGGCAGGCGCATCCCCGCTCCCGGCCCGGGTCGGTACGGGCCGTGACGCAGCGCCGCCGGCGCATTGTCCTGATGGGAGGGCCCGGGATACCGGGCCCAGACACCAGGGTCGGGGCGCCGGGATCGGGGCACCGGAATCGGGGCGCTGGAACCGGGGTGTCGGAACCGGGGTGTCGGAACAGGGGTGTCGGAACAGGGGTGTCGGAACAGGGGTGTCGGAACAGGGGCGCTGGAACCGGGGTGTCGGGATCGGGGGCCTGTCCCGGATGACGGGTGTGCCGGTCGGTTGCGCCCTGGCAATGTCTGCCGCGCGATCCATGCGGCGCCGGGGGGAGCCTCGCAGACCGGC
>JBCBPG010000616.1:0-3254 GCA_039820865.1 Pseudomonadota bacterium | reverse complement strand
GCTGCTGGTCAGTGTGGAGGCGACGCCGGACACGCGCGCTGCGGCCCGCGCCGGCGCGCTGCTCGAGGTGCTTCCCGCCGCTGCGGGCGACGCCGCCGCCCCCTCCCAGGACACGATGCAGGAGGGCGCCGCCACGCCCTTTCTCGACGCGCTGCCGACGACCGGACAGGAGTGACCCGATGATCCCCTCGCTTGGCCCCATCCGGGCGCTTGGCCTCGCGCTCCTGGTCCTGCTGCCCACCGGCTGCGGTCTCTTCGACGACGAGGAGCGGCTGGAGGGCGAGCGGGTGCGCATCCGCGACAACGAGGCGACGCGCGCGGGTGCGGGCCTGGCGGCCGAGCCGACGCTGGCGCTGGGCGGTCAGGCGACGCCCCTGCCGCCGCCGGAGTCGATCGACAGCTGGACGCATGTGAATGCCGTCGCCACCCATAACGGCGGCCACCTCGCCGGGCCGGCCAGCCCCGTGAGAAGCTGGCGCGTCGACGTGGGCGAGGGCACCAGCGACGACGGGGCGATCACCAGCGCGCCGGTGGTGGCGGGCGGGCGGATCTACACGCTCGATGCGGCCTCGACCGTCACGGCGGTCGGCACCTCCGGCAGCGTCGCCTGGCAGACCGAGCTGGTGCCTGAGGGCGAGGAGGGCAGCGAGGGGTTCGGCGGCGGCCTCGCCTGGTTCGACGGCGCGCTCTACGCCACCACCGGCTTCGGCGAGGTGCTGCGCCTCGACACCGGCAGCGGCGCGATCGAGTGGCGCACGCGGCTCGGCGCGCCGGTCCGCGCCGCCCCCGCCGCCGACCAGGGTGTCGTGGTGGCCGTGACGCGGGACAACGCGGCCTTCGGGCTGGATGTCGATACGGGCGAGATCCGCTGGCGCGCGCGCGGTGCGACCTCGGGCGCCGGCGTCCTGGGCGGCGCCAGCCCGGCCATCGCGGGCACCGGCGCGGTCGTCCCCTTCGGCTCGGGCGAGATCGTCGCGCTCGACCTCATCGGCGGACGGCGGTTCTGGTCGGCGGTGCTCTCGGGCGGGCGGCGGGGCCTGGCGCGGGCCGCGATCTCGGATGTCACGGGCGACCCGGTGGTGATCGGCCAGGTGGTGATCGCGGCCAACCAGGCCGGGCGCATCGTCGCCGTGCGCGCCGAGAACGGGCGGCGCATCTGGACGCGCTCGCTGGGCGCGCAGGGGCCGATCTGGGCCGCCGGGACCTCGCTGTTCCTGGTCTCGGACACCGCCGAACTCGTCCGCCTCGACGCCGCCACGGGCGCCACGGTCTGGTCGCGCCAGCTGCCGGCCTTCGAGGACGAGGAGGACCGCGAGGATCCCATCGGCTATTCCGGCCCCGTGCTGGTCGAGGGCCGGCTCTGGATCACCTCGAGCCTCGGCGAGCTTCGCGGCTTCGAGGCGACGGCGGGCGAGCCGGTCGCGGCGATCGAACTTGGCGGCGGCTCGCTGACCGGCCCGGTCGTTGCCGGCAACGCGATGTACGTGCTGACGGACGACGCGGTGCTGGAGGCCTATCGCTGAGGGGCGCGGCGGCGTGATCGACCATGTCTCCATCGCCGTGGGCGACCTCGCGCGCGCGACCGCCTTCTACGATGCCGTGCTCGCGCCCCTGGGCCATGCCCGCGTCGTGGAGCGCCCCGGCGCCGTCGGTTACGGCAAGCGCTACCCCGAGCTCTGGCTGAACGAGCGCCCCGGCATGGTGCCGGTGTCGCCCGCGAGCGGCGTCCACCTGTGCCTGCGCGCCCGCGACGCCGAGGCGGTCGCCGCGTTCCACGCCGCGGCCCTGGCGACCGGCGGCACCTCCGACCGCGCGCCCGGCGCCTATCCGGGCGTGATGGTCACCTATCACGCCGCCTTCGTCCTCGACCCCGACGGCAACCGCATCGAGGCCGCCACCTTCCCGCGGGACTGACCGCCGGGCGGCCTCCGGCGGTCAGTCCCTCGAAAAGATGGCGGCCTATCGGGCGTGGCACCGCGTGGCAGGTGCCGGTTGAGCGGCCGCGGCGGAGGGCGGCGCCCGTGGCGGGCGTGCCGCAACCGGCGCAGTCAGGGCCGCGATGCGGCATCTCGTGGAATGCACGTGGCGTCCGCGGGTCCTTGCGCCGGCGCACGGGCGCCGTTATGCGCCGCGCCATGTTCACCCTCGCCATCATCGGCCGGCCCAATGTCGGCAAATCGACCCTGTTCAACCGGCTGGTCGGCAAGCGCCTCGCGCTGGTCGACGACCGGCCGGGGGTCACGCGCGACCTGCGCGAGGGCGCGGCGCGGCTCGGCGACCTGACCTTCCGCGTGATCGATACCGCCGGCCTCGAGGAGGTGACCGACGAGAGCCTGCAGGGCCGCATGCGCCGCCTGACCGAGCGGGCGGTGGCCGAGAGCGATCTCTGCCTCTTCGTCATCGATGCCCGCACCGGGATCACGCCGACCGACCGGATGTTCGCCGATCTCCTGCGCAAGGGCGGGCGCGAGGTGCTGCTGGCGGCCAACAAGGCCGAGGGCCGGGCGGGCGATGCCGGGCTCTACGACGCCTTCGAGCTCGGCCTCGGCGATCCGCTGGCGCTCTCGGCCGAGCATGGCGAGGGCATGGGCGACCTCTACGCCGCGCTCGAACCCTACGCCGTGCGCTTCGCCGCCCGGGACGAGGCGGCGGCCGATGGCGGCAACGACGACCTCGCCGAACACCGACCCATGCAGATCGCCGTCGTCGGCCGGCCGAACGCGGGCAAGTCGACGCTGGTGAACGCCATCCTGGGCGAGGACCGGCTGCTGACGGGCCCCGAGGCCGGCATCACCCGCGACGCCATCGCCGTCGATCTCGACTGGGAGGGCCGCGCCTTCCGCATCTTCGACACCGCCGGCATGCGGCGGAAGGCGCGGGTGCAGGAGAAGCTTGAGAAGCTCTCGGTCGGCGATGCGCTGCGCGCGATCCGCTTTGCCGAGGTGGTGGTCCTGCTGATGGACGCCGAGAACGCCTTCGAGACCCAGGACCTGCGCCTCGCCGACCTGGCCGAGCGCGAGGGCCGCGCCGTCGTCTTCGCCATCAGCAAGTGGGACGCGGTCGAGGACCGCCAGGCGCTGCTGAAGACCCTGCACGAACGCGCCGGCCGCCTGCTGCCCCAGCTCTCCGGCACGCCCGTCGTCACGGTCTCTGCGCTCCAGCGCCGCGGGCTCGACCGCCTGAAGGGCGCGGTCGAGCGCCAGCACCGCATCTGGAACACCCGGGTCACCACGGGCAAGCTGAACGACTGGCTC
>JBCBPG010000615.1:0-3257 GCA_039820865.1 Pseudomonadota bacterium | reverse complement strand
TAGCGCCAGCGCACCCGCGGGTTGTCCTGGTCGCGGGCATCGGCGTGGTGGCCATGGCTGAAGTTGGCGACGACGAGGCGGACCTTGCCCAGATCGCCGCGGGCGATCATCGCCTGCATGTGCCGCACCATCGGATAGGCGCTGTAGCAGTAGTTGACCGCGCAGATCCGGCCGGCGCTGCGGGCGGTGCGCACGATCTCCTCGCCCTCCTCGACCGTCATGGTCATGGGCTTCTCGCAGAGGACGTGGAAGCCCGCCTCGAGAAAGGCCCTGGTGATCTCGAAATGCGTGGCGTTGGGGGTCGCGACGGTGACGAGATCGACGCGGTCCTCGCGCGCCTGCTCGCCCGCCAGCATCTCGCGCCAGTCGCCATAGGCGCGCCCGGGTGCCACGCCGAGCGACTGCGCATAGGCGCGGCCCTTGCCGGGATCGGCGTCCAGCGCGCCCGCGACAAAGGCGAAATGGCCGTCGGCCTGCGCGCCCAGGCGGTGGGCGGGGCCGATCTGGCTGCCCTCGCCCCCACCGATCATGCCCCAGTTCAGTCGAGCCATGGCGAAACCCTCAGTTGAAGCCGATGGAGGCGAGATAGGCGCGGTTTGCGCGGGCATCGTCGACGGGCGAGACGTCGAGCGTCGGATCGCAGTCCTGCTCGACCGTGCACCAGCCCTCGAAACCGGCGTCGATCAGGATCTGGCGGACGGCGGGAAAGTCGACATCGCCCTGGCCGAGATTGCAGAAGATGCCCTGCCCGCAGGCGTCGTAGAAGCCGGTACGCCTGGCGATCACATCCGCCTTCACCGCCGGGTCGATGTCCTTGAAGTGCATGTAGGAAATGCGCCCGATCCAGCGGCGCATGAAGGCGACGGGATCGAAGCCGGCATAGGAGTGGTGGCCGGTGTCGAAGCAGATCCTGAGGATGGCCTCGTCGACCTCGCCCAGCAGGCGCTCGAGTTCCGGCTCGAAGTCCGTGAAGCCCGCCGCATGGGCGTGGATGCCGACCGTCAGCCCGTATTCCTCGGTGCCCATCCGGGCGATGGTGGCGATGCGCTCGCGATAGGCGGTCCACTCGGCCGCGTCCATCTGCTCGGCCTCGGCCGCGCGGCCGGCGGTGGGCGCGCGGCGGGGCGAGATCGAGTCGATCAGCACGAGATGGCGCGCGCCATGCGCGGCCAGCGCCCGGCAGGTGCGCACCGACCCGTCCATCACGTCGTCCCAGGCTCCGGCGTCGTGGAACGGGCGGAACACCACGCCGCCGATCAGGTCGAGCCCGTTCTCGGCGAGCGCCTCGGCCAGTACCGCCGGGTCCTCGGGCATGAAGCCGACCGGGCCGAGCTCGACGCCGGTATAGCCGGCCTCGGCGCATTCCCTCAGCACCGTGCGCCAGTCGGGGTTGCGCGGATCGCCCGCGAATTCGACGCCCCAGGAACAGGGCGCGTTGCCGATGCGGATCGTCATGGCCTCAAGCCTTTTCAGACGGTTGCGAGAGACACCCAGCGCCGCTCGCGTGCGGACCGCAGGGCGGCGGCGACGGCACGGTTGACCTCCATGCCATCGCGGAAGGTCGGCCAGACGGGCACGCCCGTCTCGATGGCGCTGAGGAAATCGCGTGCCTCGATGATGATCTGGTCCTGGTAGCCGGTGCCATGCCCGGGGCCGAGGCAGAAGGGCTCGTAGTCCGGATGCGCGGGACCGGTCAGGATCTTTGCAAAGCCGCGACCGGCCTCCGGCCCCTCGGCGCGGTAGAGCCAGAGCGCGTTCTGGTCCTCCTGGTCGAAGCGGATCGCGCCCTTGGTTCCGGTGATTTCGTAGGCGTAGCCCATCTTCCGCCCCGTCGCGATGCGGCTGAAGAACAGATGCCCCATCACGCCGCCCTCGAAGCGGCACATCATCTGGGCATGATCGTCGTTGGTGACGGCGACGGGGCCGTCGCGGCCGTCGGGGCCGGGACGGGTCGCGTGGACGGTCTCGACCATCGCCATCACCTCGGCGATGGGGCCGATCAGCGCCAGTGCGGCGTTGATCATGTGGGGGGCGAGATCGCCCATGGTGCCGTTGCCCATGCCCTCGGTCCGCCAGTTGGCCGGCGTCCCGGGGTCGGCGAGGAAGTCCTCGGTATGCTCGCCGCGAAACCAGGTCACATCGCCGATGGCGCCCTCGGCGACCAGGCGGCGGGCGAACTGGCTGGCGGGCGTGCGGATGTAGTTGAAGCCGACCATGTTGGCCGCGCCGCTCGCCTCGGCCGCGGCGACCATGGCGCGGCTGTCCTCGAGCGTCGCGCCCAGCGGTTTCTCGCAGAGCACGGGCTTGCCGAGTGCGAAGGCCGCCTCGGCGATCGCGCGATGCGTGGTCTGGGGCGAGGCGATCACGACCGCCTCGACCGCGGGATCCTCGACCAGCACGCGCCAGTCGGCGGTGGCGCGGGCAAAGCCGAAGGCGCGGCGATAACGCTCGGCGCTCGCGTCACTGGTGGCGCAGACGATCTCCAGGCGCGGGCGGAGCGCGGTGTCGAACACGGCCCCCACGGCCGCCATCGCGACCGCATGCGCCTTGCCCATGTAGCCGCCGCCGACGATGCCGACACCGATCTCGCGCACGCAGCCCTCCGTCCGAAAATGTGTTTGCAACCGGTTGCAACGCTCATTAACCTTGCGCCTGTCTCCGATCAACATGAATCGGCGCGCCGCAGCGGCGCACAGGGCCGGCAGGGAGACGGGGAGGCAGAGATGGGCGCGGCGCACGACACCGTTCGGCTCACCGTGGCGCAGGCGATCGTGCGCTGGCTCGAGAACCAGTTCATCGAGATCGAGGGCGTCGAGACGCGGCTCTGCGGCGGTGGCTTCGGCATCTTCGGCCACGGCAACGTACCCTGCCTCGGCGAGGCGCTCCACGCCGCGCAGGACACCCTGCCGCTCTATCGCGGGCAGAACGAGCAGAGCATGGGCTTCGCCGCCGCGGCCTATGCCAAGTACCACCTGCGCCGGCGCTTCATGTTCTGCACCGCCTCGGCCGGGCCGGGGACGGCGAACCTGCTCACGGCCTCGGCGCTGGCCCATGCCAACCGGCTGCCGATGCTGATGCTCTGCGGCGACACGTTCCTGACGCGGCTGCCGGACCCGGTGCTCCAGCAGCTCGAGCATTTCGGCAACCGCGTCAGGAACGTGTCGCCGCAGAGCATCAGCATCGGCAGCCGGTTGGCATGGGCCAGCGCCGAGGCCGTGAGCAGGTTCGCCGTCCCCGGCCCGGCCGAGGCGGTGCAG
>JBCBPG010000614.1:0-3260 GCA_039820865.1 Pseudomonadota bacterium | reverse complement strand
GGAGGGGCGGAGCGCGCTCGACGAGAGCATGCTGACGGGCGAGCCGGTGGCGGTGGAGAAGACCGCGGGCGACGCCGTGACCGCGGGCACCGTGAACGGTACCGGCAGCCTGGTCATCCGGGCCGAGCGGGTGGGCACCGAGACGACGCTCGCGCGCATCGTGGACCTCGTCGCCCGGGTCCAGACAAGCCGCGCGCCGATCCAGGCGCTGGCCGACCGCGTGGCCGGCGTCTTCGTGCCCGCCGTCGTCACGGTGGCCGCGCTCGCCTTCGTGGCCTGGCTCGCGCTCGGCCCCGCGCCCGCGCTGCCCCACGCCCTGGTCGCCGCGGTCAGCGTGCTGATCATCGCCTGCCCCTGCGTGCTCGGCCTCGCCACGCCGATGTCGGTGATGGTGGCCTCGGGGCGGGGCGCGCAGGCCGGCGTTCTGGTCCGCGATGCCGAGGCGCTGGAACGGCTGGCGTCGGCGCGCACGCTGGTGATCGACAAGACCGGCACGCTGACCGAGGGGCGACCGCAGCTCGCCGAGGTGTTCGCCGAGGGCCTGCCCGAGGACCGGCTGCTGGCCCTCGCCGCCGGCCTCGAGCGCGGCTCGGAGCATCCGCTTGCCGCGGCGATCACCGGTGCGGCGGCGTTGCGGGGCCTGCCCGAGCTCGCGGTCACCGGCTTCGACGCCCAGCCCGGCCGCGGGGTCAGCGGCCAGGTCGACGGCCATGACATCGTCCTCGGCAATGCCGCGATGGTCGGGGGAATGGGCGGCGAGGGTTTCGCCGCACGGGTCGAGGCCCTGGAGATCGAGGGCCGTACGGTCATGCATGTCGCCGTCGACGGCCGTGTCCGTGGCCTGCTGGCGGTGGCCGACCGGGTCAAGGACGGCGCGGCCGCGACGCTCCGCGCGCTCGAGGCCGAGGGGCTGACGATCGTCATGGCCAGCGGTGACAGCCCGCGCACGGCCGCCGCCGTGGCGCGCGCGCTCGGCATCGGCGCGGTGCATGCCGGCATGGCGCCCGGGGACAAGGCGGCGCTGGTCGCGCGCCTGCGCCAGTCGGGCCCCGTGGCCATGGCCGGCGACGGGATCAACGACGCTCCGGCGCTGGCCGCGGCGGATGTGGGCATCGCGATGGGCACGGGCGCGGACGTGGCGCTGGAGAGCGCGGGGATCACGCTGGTGGGCGGCGAGCTTGCCGGGCTCCTCCGCGCCCGCCGTCTGGCCCGGGCGACGATGCGCAACATCCGCCAGAACCTCGTCTTCGCCTTCGTCTACAACGCGGCCGGCGTGCCGGTGGCGGCGGGCGTGCTCTATCCGCTGACGGGCATGCTGCTGTCGCCGATGCTCGCCGCGGCGGCGATGAGCCTCTCCTCGGTCTCGGTCATCGCCAACGCCCTGCGCCTGCGCGGCCTCCGCCTCTGACCCACCGGGCCGCGGTGCCGCCTTGCGCCCGCCTTGCGTTCGGTCATGGCGGGTCCGGGCGTCCGGCTGTCTCCTTGCCGACGAAAGAAGGGAGGCATCTCATGAACGTTCCGATCATCGCGCTCCTCGTGGGCGCATTCTTCCTGGCTGCCGGCACTGGTTCGCAGGCCCAGAAGCCACGGGACCCGGTGGCATGGGGCATGTCCTGTCTGGCGAACAGCAAAGACGGGTGCGGCGCCGTCTTCGGCTGGTGCGACGCGGTGTGGGGACAGCCGAGGCGGCAGGCCTGCCGCGAGCAGATCCACGCGAACTGGGATGGGCTCCTGAACGCCAAATGGAAGGGTGTTGCGGCTGTGGTTCGGGATTTCGACGCCCGCAACGGGCTCGATGACACCCCGCCGCTGATCGAAAGCCTGCGGGCGGAACAGCGGGCATGGATCGCCCTCCGGGACGCGACCTGCGGCTGGAACCGCGCTTTCGTGGATTCCGGCGAAGTTCTCACCAGGGAGGAACTGCGGCTTGCCTGCCTGTCGACGATGACGCGGGAGCGCATCTTCTACCTGCACGAGATGAGCCGGGATCTGCGCACCCGCCACTGACGCCGGACGACGTGTGGCTCGCGGGGCAGGGCGGTGCCCGAGGTCGTGCCGGAGGGTTGTCGGCAATCCGGCGTCAGATCGGTCCGGTTAGGACTGACTGTTGCCCAGCGCCGCGCGCAAGAGGTCGGCCAGCGGCGCGATATCGACGCCCGCCTCGC
This sequence comes from Pseudomonadota bacterium, assembly GCA_039820865.1. Lineage (GTDB taxonomy): Bacteria > Pseudomonadota > Alphaproteobacteria > Rhodobacterales > Rhodobacteraceae > Thermohalobaculum. The sequence goes on along the minus strand of JBCBPG010000614.1, from coordinate 1,095 downwards.
CCGCCGGTCGGCCGGCCAGAACCACGTGCCGCTCCAGCGGCGGGTCGGCGAGGCGCGAGACATGGGCGCGCCGGGCATAGCGCCGGGCATCGGGCTCGGGCACGACGGCAAAGCCCAGCCCGGCCTCGACACAACCCATCACCGCCTCGACGGAATCGAGCGTGACCGTCTCGCTCACGGCGCAGTCCAGACGCTGGAGATAGGTGTCGACGATCAGCCCGATCCCGGTCGAGGGCTGGAACCGCACATAGGCCAGCGTCCCGGCGCAGGCGCGCAGGCCCTGTCCCGCCGCGCCCGCGGGGGCGGCCAGCGCAAAGGCCTCGCGCGCCAGCGGCTCGAAGCGGAGCGCGCGCGGCAGGTCCGGCGTCTCGGTGATCACCGCCGCGTCCAGACGCGCCGCCTGCACGCGCGCCAGCAGGTCGGCCGAGACGCCGCTCTCCACCTCGAACTGCGCGTCGGGAAACCGCTCGGCCGCGGCGACCAGGAAGGCCGGCAGCAGCCGCACGCTGGCCGTGCCGACGACGCCGATGCGAAACCGCCCCGCCAGCCCGCCCTCGCCCCCGCCGACGGCGCGCAGCGCCTCGACCTCGCCCAGGATCGTGCGGGCATGCGCCGCGACCTGGCGGGCGGCGGGCGTCATGGCGGGCGGGCGGTGGCGGCGGTCGAAGAGCGCGACCTGCAGCTCCTCCTCCAGCGTCTTCATCTGCACGCTGACGGCCGAGAGCGTCATGCCCAGCCGGTCCGCCACGGTCGCGAAGGAGCCGACGCGGTCGATCTCGACCAGGGTGCGGAGGGCACGTATGTTCAACAGATCTCAACTTGATCGCGATTTTAGTTCGATTGACCTTAAGCAGGCGCTGGCCGACACTCGATCACGAAAACGAGAGCATTGCGTGAGGGAGCGTGGTCATGGACGCGTCGCACATCATCGCCGAGGACAGCCGCGCCATCGCCCGCGACCTGGCCGAGCGCCGCTTCGCCGGCCGCGCCGCCCGCTGGGACCGCGAGCGCGCCTACTGCTGGGACAACGTCGCCGATCTCGCCGAGGCGGGGCTGATGGGCATGACGATCCCGCGCGCCCATGGCGGCCGCGGC
>JBCBPG010000613.1:0-3272 GCA_039820865.1 Pseudomonadota bacterium | reverse complement strand
TCGACCCGGTCGCCGACGCGGTGCTGGTGGCGCTGGCCGACATGCCGGATCTCGAGGCGCGCGATCACGCCCGGCTGATCGCGGGTTTCGACCCCGAGGAGGGCCGCGAGATCGTGCGCGCCGCCGCCGCCGACGGCACGCCCGGCCACCCGGTGCTGTTCGGCCGGCGCTTCTTCGAACCGCTGCGCCTGTCCGAGGGCGACGAGGGCGCGCGGCGGATCCTGTCCGAGCACGGCGAGTTCGCCGTGACCCTCCGCCTCGACGGCACCCGCGCCGTCACCGACCTCGACACACCCGAAGCTTGGGACGCCTGGCGCCGCGCGCGGGGAGCCTGACCGCTCATCCACCGCCCCAGGCCGTGACCCTGTCACCTAGGCTGGCAGGGCGGACCCCAGATGTGAGCCGTCTCAGGGTCGCCCCCTCCGGCGTCAGGATAGCGCCGAGTCGCTGAACCCGGCGCTAACGGCGACCCGATCGTTGCGTCTTCGGGCCCCGCAGCGTTCGCGGAAAACTCACCTTCTCGCGCCTATCATGACGCGGGAGGGGGCGCGCACCGGTCCGCAAGCGACCCACTCAGGGCGCCGCGGCGAGCGCCTGGACTTCGTCCAGCACCTTCTTGGCCTGGCTGCCCTGGAAGCGGGCGATGTCGTCCTGGTACTTGAGCAGGACGCCCAGCGTGGAGGACACCGTCTCGGGGTCCAGCGCCAGCGCGTCGAGGGCGACGAGGCATTTGGCCCAGTCGATGGTCTCGGCGACGCCGGGGCGCTTGAAGAGGTCCTCGGTGCGCAGCCGCTGGACGAAGGCGACGACCTCGCGCGAGAGCGCCTCGGCCGCCTCCGGCGCACGGGCGCGGAGGATCGCCAGTTCCCGCTCGGCATCCGGGTAGTCGACCCAGTGGTAGAGACAGCGGCGCTTCAGCGCGTCATGCACCTCGCGCGTGCGGTTCGAGGTGAGGATCACGATCGGCGGCTCGGGCGCCCTGACGGTGGCGAGCTCAGGGATCGTGACCTGGAAGTCGGAGAGCGCCTCGAGCAGGAAGGCCTCGAAGGGCTCGTCGGTACGGTCGAGTTCGTCGATCAGCAGGACCGGCGCGCCGCCCTCCTGTGGCGACATCGCCTCCAGCAGCGGGCGGCGGATGAGGAAGCGCTCGGAGAAGAGCTCCGACTGCAGTGCGTCGCGGTCGCGCGCGCCCGTGGCCTCGGCCAGCCGGATCTCGATCATCTGCGCGGGATAGTTCCACTCGTAGACCGCCGCCGCCGCGTCGAGCCCCTCGTAGCACTGCAGCCGGATCAGCCGGCGGCCGAGGGCGGCGGCCAGTGCCTTGGCGATCTCGGTCTTGCCGACGCCCGCCTCGCCTTCGAGGAACAGCGGCCGGCCGAGCTTGAGCGACAGGTACACGACCGTGCCGAGGGCGCGGCCGCAGACATAGCCGGCCTGGCCAAGCATCGCCTGGGTGTCGTCGATCGAGGTGGGTAGCTGGGTCATGGGAGCCTTCCGTTCGCTCCCGCTTCCAAGCGCGTCCGCCGCCCTATTGCAAGCGGGGCAGTGCGGCCTCTCAGTCGTAGAGGGTGATCAGGTAGGCCCAGGCACCGACGCCGAGCAGCATAGCGGCCGAGAGCGCCGTCGCAGCGATCAGTCCCATCGGTCGATCCTCCGCAAGATCCTGCGCGCAATATGATGGAGGAACCCGCCGAGAACAAGGAAGGAGGCCGCGAGGACGACCAGCGGCCACGGATCGGCGGTGGCGCCCCCGAGCACGATGCTGACCGGCGGGGCAAAGACGCCGACGGCGATGGCGTTCACGCCGAGGCGGCTGACGAAATCCGCCGTCAGCCTGACCCGGGCCTTGCGGGTCTCCTCGGACATGTAGCGCATCAGAGCAGCACGAGGGCGGCGAGGCCGAGGAAGGCGAGGAAGCCGACGACGTCGGTCACGGTGGTCACGAAGGTGCCGGAGGCGAGCGCCGGATCGGCGCCCACGCGGTCGAGGACCAGCGGCACGAGGATGCCCGCAAGCGCTGCGGCGACGAGGTTGATCACCATGGCGATCGCGATCACGCCGCCGATCGCGGGGTCGCCGAACCAGAAGACGGCGACCGCCCCCATCACCACCGCGAAGCCGACGCCGTTCAGGAGGCCCACGACCGTCTCGCGCCAGACGACGCGGAGCGCGTTGGTGGGCGTGAGATCGCGCGTCGCCAGCGCGCGAACCGCGACGGTCAGCGACTGGGTACCGGCATTGCCGCCCATCGAGGCGACGATGGGCATCAGCACCGCCAGCGCCACCACCTGGGCGATGGTCTCGTCGAACTGGGCGATCACCAGCGAGGCGAGGATGGCCGTCAGCAGGTTCACGGCCAGCCAGGGAAAGCGGCGCTTCACGATGGCCCAGACGCTGTCCGAGATCTCCTCGTCGCCGACACCGCCCAGGCGCTTCAGATCCTCCTCCGCCTCCTCGTCCATCGCCTCGACCGCGTCGTCGATGGTGATGACGCCGACCAGCCGGCCGTCGTCATCGGTCACGGGGGCGGAGACGAGGTGGTACTGCTTGAAGGCGTAGGCAACGTCCTCCTGCGCGTCCTCGACGTGGAAGCTGCGCATGTCCTCGTGCATCAGGCTGCCCAGCGTGACGGGGCGACGATGGCCGAGGATGGTGGCGAGCGGGATGAGGCCCACCGGCTTCATCGAGGCATCGACCACGACGACGTCATAGAACCGCTCCGGCAGGTGCTTGTTGGCGCGCAGGTAGTCGATCATCTGGCCGACGGTCCAGAACGAGGGCGCGCGGACCAGCTCGGTCTGCATGAGGCGGCCGGCCGAGTAGTCCGGGTAGCTGAGCGAGCGGGCGACGGCCACGCGGTCGCCGGGATCGAGGGCGGCCAGCACCTCGCGCTGCGCCCCCGGCAGCAGGTCCGAGAGCAGGTAGACGATGTCGTCGGTCTCGAACTCGCGCGCGGCCTCGGCCAGCTCGCGTGGCTTCAGCAGCGTCAGGATCTGGTCGCGCACGCCCTCCTCCAGCTCGACCAGGAAGGCGGGGTCGAGATCGGTCCAGGCGAACTTGATGAAGCGCTTGCGGCGTTCCGGCGCGATCTGTTCGACGAGGTCGGCGATGTCGGCGACGTGCAGATCGGCGATCGCCTCGCGCACGGCCGCGCGGTCCTTGTCGTCCAGCGCGGCCATCACGGCAGCGACCAGGGCCGGGTCCAGCGCGTAGTCGTCGTCGGTCTCGGGCGCCTCGGCGGGACCGGTCTGGCTCTCTGGCTCGGTCGGGCT
>JBCBPG010000612.1:0-3275 GCA_039820865.1 Pseudomonadota bacterium | reverse complement strand
CATGCGCGCGGCCGGCGTGCCGTTGCGCGGCGTGTAGGGGACGACGTGGAGCCTGGTCAGCGCGCAGTCCCCGACGAGCGCCAGTCTGTCCTCGAACTGCGCCTCGGTCTCGGTCGGGAAGCCCGCGATCAGGTCGGCGCCGAAGACGATCTCGGGCCGCTTCGCCCGCATCTCGGCGCAGAAGCGGATCGCGTCCTCGCGCAGGTGCCGCCGCTTCATGCGCTTGAGGATCAGGTCGGCGCCCGCCTGCAGCGAGAGGTGCAGATGCGGCATCAGCCGCCACTCGGACGCCATGGCATCCACCAGGGCCGCGTCCGCCTCGACACTGTCGATGGACGAGATGCGCAGCCGCGGCAGGTCCGCCACCAGCGTCAGGATCCGCTGCACCAGGTTGCCGAGCGGCGGCTGCCCCGGCAGGTCCTGCCCCCAGGAGGTGAGGTCCACCCCCGTCAGCACCACCTCGTTATAGCCGCGCCCGACCAGCCGGCGGATCTGCTCGACCACCACGCCCGCCGGCACGGATCGCGAAGGCCCCCGCCCGAAGGGGATGATGCAGAAGGTGCAGCGGTGATCGCACCCGTTCTGCACCTGCACATAGGCCCGCGCCCGCGCGCCGAAGCCGTCGATCAGGTGGCCCGCCGTCTCGCGCGCCGACAGGATGTCGTCGACCACCACGCGCTCGGTCGCGGCCGCGGGATCGGCCAGCGCGGCCCAGGTCGCGGCCTGCATCTTCTCGAGATTGCCGATCACGCGGTCGACCTCGGGCATGGCGGCGAAGGTCCCGGGCTCGGTCTGCGCGGCGCAGCCGGTCACGACGATGCGTGCCTCCGGGTGGTCGCGGCGCAGCCGCCGGATCCGCTGGCGCGCCTGGCGCACCGCCTCGGCCGTCACGGCGCAGGTGTTGACGACGACGGCATCGCCGAGCCCCGCCGCGGCCGCGAGATCGGTCATCGCCTGCGTCTCGTAGGCATTGAGCCGGCAGCCGAAGGTCTCGAACACCGGCGGCGTCACCCCTGGGGGGGCTGCGCGCTCGCTCATCGCTCGCCCTCCGCCACCAGTGCGGCGACCTGCGCCGCGTCGAGCCGGCCGTCGAAGACATGCGCCACCGGCCCGCCGAGGCGGACATGGTCGTCCGCGCCCCAGTCGACCGTCAGCGTGCCGCCCTCCATCTCGACCGCGATGGCCCGGCCCGTCAGCCCCGCGCGCGCCAGCGCCACGCCGATCGCCGAGGCCGAGGAGCCCGAGGCCAGCGTCCGCCCCACGCCCCGCTCCCAGACCCGCGCGCGCACCCGGTCGGGCGCCAGCACCTCGACCACCTGCACGTTGGTGCGCTCGGGATAGAGCGGGTGATGCTCGCCGGCCCGTCCGACCGCCTGCCAGTCGAGCCCGTCCAGCGTCTCGACGACATGGACGCAATGCGGGTTGCCCATGCCGACGGCGATGGGCGCGCGGCCCGGCCCCTCGATCGGCAGCGCCATCGGGTCGACCGCGCGCGCCAGCGGGATCGCGGCCCAGTCCAGCACCGGCGTCCCCATGTCCACGGTGATCCCGTCCGGGCCAAGCGCAGCCTCGAGCCGCCCACGCCCCGCGACCTCGATCGCGAGCGGGCCGGCCGCGCCCTCGTCGAGGAGAAGCCGCGCCAGGCAGCGCGTCGCGTTCCCGCAGGCGGCCGAGGTCGACCCGTCGGCGTTCCAGAACACCACCCGTACGGCCGCGTCGCTGCCGGGCCCCGGCGCCTCCAGCACCGCGAGCTGGTCGAAGCCGACCCCCAGGTGCCGGTCGCCGAGCCCGCGCACCAGCGCCGCGAAGCGCGCGTCCTCCACGGGCGCCGGGACCGCGCGCAGGTCGATCACGACGAAGTCGTTGCCCGCCCCGTGCATCTTGCGAAACGCCAGCCCGGACGCGCCTGCCCGCGGCGCCGCGATGCCGTGCCCCGCCCCCGCGCCGGTCCCATCCCCGGCCATCCGCGCTGTCATCCCGTCGATCATGGCGCGCATATAACCAAGCGCACCCCCCACGCCCACCCCGCACCCCCAACCCGAGCCCCAACCCGAAACCCTGGCCGCGCCCCGACCCGCGTCCTTGGCCGCGCCCCTGGCCGCGCCCCTGGCCGAAACCCTCGCCGAAACCCGGAGTTGACCCCGCCGGCCCGAGCCCGTAGCCATCCCCCGGTCGGGCGGGTAGCTCAGCGGTAGAGCAGCTGACTTTTAATCAGCTGGTCGTGGGTTCGATCCCCACCCCGCTCACCAGTGATATCAGTGGCTTAGATGATGGCAAAGTCGCCTGCGCGCGGCCCGTGTCACCACTGTGTCACCATCCAGCCAGATTTTCGAGCCTTCCGCCCCTCGCCCAGAGTAGACTTCGGCGCCGTGAGCGAGCGCCGCTCCCGAGCATCCTCGCGCCATCTTGCCGCGACCCACCACCACCGCCGCCCGCATTCCCGCGCCGCACTCGCCGTGCGCCGCAGCCCATCCCTTTTCACTTTGGAGACCATCATGAACCGTAGAACTGTCCTGACCGCATCGGCCGCGCTTCCGGCCGCCGCCCTGCCTGCCTTGGCGATGACCAACGATGCCGACCCCTCCGACCGCATTTGCCCCGCCGCGATCCGCGCGCGCGTTCGGCAGGTTGTCGAGACCTACACCGTGGCGCGGGTTGCCTTCCCCAATCCGATGACCGCTGACGAGGCCGAGGCTGCACTCGCGATGACGGATGCCGAGTTGCAGGAACCAGCGGTCATCCTTCCCTGGGCCAAGCGTTGGGGTGTCTGCCTCGATTGGCTCGTGATGGGCCGAGTGAGTGGTCTTCTCATCGAGGGCCGCGCGTACCGCGAGAGCGAGGCACAGGTCCGGCCGACCAGCAATGACCCGGCCTTGACGGCATACCAAGCATGGCGCGAGGCCGACCGAGCGCGGCACGCCTATTGCGACCGGGGCGAGGACATCCCGGAGGCTGAGCAGGATATCGAGTTTGAAGCCCTGTCCGCCCTGGCCGACACCGTGGCAACCACGCCCGCCGGTCTCGCCGCACAGGTGCGGGTCTCTTTCGAGCTGTTCGGCGATCTGCGTCGGCACGGCGATGCCGAGAACCCGGACGACTACTTCTTCGACGGCTGGAGAGACGAGGAGGACGGCCGGATGCTGCGTACGATCCTCGAAGGCGCTGAACGGCGCATGGACCACGCTGCGATGCGATGTCCCCTTCTCCGACCTGTCCAGCCTCCGACCCGGATCAACCGGGTCGGCTTTTTCTGGCGGGTCGCGGGGGCAGTCCTT
>JBCBPG010000611.1:0-3275 GCA_039820865.1 Pseudomonadota bacterium | reverse complement strand
TGGTGGAAGACCGGGCCGTGGCCCGGGGCGCGCGCCGGCGTGTCGTCTGCGGCGATCCTCGACGCGTTGCGGTGTTCGCGGCGCCGGGCGCGGCGCGCGGTTCTGATCCCGGGTCAGGCGGGGCCGGCGCCGTAGCGGTGTTCGAGGACGGCGAGGAAGGCGCGGGCGGCCTGGCACTCGCCGCCGAGGGGGCGGCCGGGGCGGGCCTTGGGGGTCCAGCCGTAGACGTCGAAGTGCACCCAGGGCAGGTCGTCGGTGAAGCGGCGCAGGAACAGCGCCGCGGTGATCGCGCCCGCCTGCCCGCCCGCGGGCGCGTTGTCGAGATCGGCGCCCGAGGGCTCGATCATGTGCTCGTAGCCCGGGTGCAGCGGCAGGCGCCAGACGGGGTCGAAGGCCTGGCCGGAGGCGGCGGCCAGTTCCTCGGCCAGCACCTCGTCATCGGTGAAGAAGGGCACGACCTCGGGGCCCATGGCGACGCGGGCGGCGCCGGTCAGGGTGGCGAAATCGGCGATCAGCGCCGGCCTGGCCTCGGCCGCCAGCGCCAGGCAGTCGGCGAGGACGAGCCGGCCCTCGGCATCGGTGTTGTTGACCTCGACCGTGCGGCCGGTGCGGGCCGTGAGGATGTCGCCCGGGCGGAAGCTGGCGGCCGAGACGGCGTTCTCGGCGATGCCGAGGATGACGCGCAGCCGGACCGGCAGGCCGAGCCCCATGACCATGTGCGCGAGGCCGAGCGCGGTGGCGGCGCCGCCCATGTCCTTCTTCATCAGCTGCATGGCCGAGGCCGGCTTGAGGTCGAGCCCGCCGGTGTCGAAGGTCACGCCCTTGCCGACCAGGGTGACGGCGGGATGCGCGGGGTCGCCCCAGGTGAGGTCGACCAGGCGCGGGGCCTCGGCCGCGGCGCGGCCGACGGCGTGGATGAGGGGGAAGTTGCCGGCCAGCAGCCCCTCGCCCACGACCGCCTCGACCGCGGCGCCGTGGCGGGCGGCGAGGCGGCGGGCCGCGTCCTCGAGCCGCGCGGGCCCCATGTCGGCCGCGGGGGTGTTGATCAGGTCGCGGGTGACGAAGACGCCCTCGGCCACGATGCCGAGGCGTGCGCCGTCGATGTCCTCGGGCACCAGGAGATCGGCGCGGCCGGCCTCGCCCGGGTCGGGTGCGGTATCGGGTGCAGTATCGGGCACCGTACCGGACGGGGGGGCGGCATCGACGCGGCCGCGGCGTCCGCCGGTGCGGTAGCGGTCGAAGCGGTAGCGGGCGAGGAGCCAGCCGAGCGCGGCCTCCTCGGCCACGAGTTCGGGCAGGGGCGTGGCGAGGGCGTAGGTGCCCGGCGGTGCGGCGGCGGCGAAGCTGCCGAGGGCGAAGCGGGTGCGCCGCCGTTCGGCCGCGCTGCCCCAGCCGACGAGGACGCGGTCGATCCCGCCGCCGGGCGCCGGCATCGCCACGTGCTGGCCGAGGCTGGCGGTGAACGCATTGGCGCGGATCCAGGCGGCCTCGGGCTCGGGCAGGGTGGCGAGGTGATCCTCGAGCCCCGCAGGCTCGACGAGGTGGAGGGCGATCGGCTCGTCCGCCGCCGTGTCGACGGGGGCGTCCTCGGTCTCGTCAGTCATCGCGGCGTCCGCTCTCGCTCTCGTTCTCGGTCGTGGGGTCGGTCGTGGTCTTGGGGTCGGGGTCGGTCGTTCGGTCCTCGGCCTGGCCGCCGGCCTTGGGGGCGGGTGACCGCGGCGCGGCGCTGCCGGCCGGTTCTCGGTCGGCCGATTCTCGACTGGTCGGTTCTCGGTCGGCCGGTTCTCTACTGGCCAGGGCGTCGATCGCGGCGTCGAGGGCGATCAGCGTGTCGACGATGCCGGCGCCGATGGCGCCCCCGCGGCCGGTCAGGCCCGGGCGCGGGCGGGCGGTGGCCCGGTCGCCCTCGCCGCGCGCGGTGCGCTGGAGGCCGGCGGCGCGGGCGGCAAGCTGGGCAAGGCCGAGATGGCCGGCGAGGCCGACGAGGTCCTGTGCGAGGGCGGCGATGCGCGCGGTGTCGCCGCTGTCGACCAGGGCGGCGAGGCGGGTGCGCCGGTCGGCCACCTCGAACCGGCCGTCCGCCAGCAGTTCATCCAGCGCGGTGTCGCCGAGATGGCGGCCGAGACGCGCGAGATAGGCGGTATCGATCACCATCGGCCCCTCGGTCATGATCCGCGCGTGCCCCGCCATGGTCGTCCTTCGCCTCTGCCCCCGACCTAACCTCCGCGCCGCCCCGGGAAAGGGCGCGGCGGTGCGATCCTGGCCCGGCCCGGTCCGGCTCGGTCTGGTCCTGTCCGGTCTGGCCCCCCCTTGGGCGCGCCGGTCGAGGAATCGCGGTGCGGTTCTGCCACGCCGGGGTTGACGCGCGATTAGGGGCCGGTTCCGGCCTGTCATGCCGCGCTGCGGGCGCTGCGGCCAGCCCTGCCGCCCCTGCAGTCGCAGGATGCCACCGACGCGTTGCCCGCCAGCCCGTCCTGTCGTCCGTCCGTCCGTCCTTCCGGCCGGCCGCGGGGGGTCACTTGCGGCGGCGGTGCTCCTCGAGGCGGGGCATGATCTCGACGAAGTTGCAGGGGCGGTGGCGGTAGTCGAGCTGCTTGACCAGGATCTCGTCCCAGGCGTCGCGGCAGGCCGAGGGCGAGCCGGGCAGGGCGAACAGGTAGGTGCCCCCCGCCACGCCCGCGCAGGCGCGCGACTGGACGGCGGAGGTGCCGATCTTGGCCATCGAGACATGGGTGAAGACGGTGGCGAAGGCGTCGATCTCCTTTTCGTAGACGGCGCGGTGGGCCTCGACCGTCACGTCGCGGCCGGTCAGCCCGGTGCCGCCGGTCGAGAGCACGGCGTCGATCTGGGGGTCGGCGATCCAGGCGCGGAGCTGCGCCTCGATCGCGGGGCGGTCGTCGCGGGTGATGGCGCGCGCGGCGAGGCGGTGGCCGGCGGCCTCGATCCGCTCGGCCAGCGTGTCGCCGGAGCGGTCGTCCGCCGGCGTGCGCGTGTCCGAGACGGTGAGGACGGCGATGCCGACGGGGATGAACGCGCGGCTGGTGTCGATGCGGCTCATGGGCGGCTCATGGGTTGGGTTCCGGTTGGGTCGGGGGCCGGGTGGCTTACGGGTCGGAGGTCCCCGGGGGACCGTGGGGCAGGTCGAGGGCGGCGGCGATGGCGAGGAGATCGGCCCAGGCTTCGCGCTTCTTCTCGGGGCTGCGCAGGAGATAGGCCGGGTGGAAGCTGGCCATCCAGGGCAGGCCGGTGGGGCCATGCATGCGCCACTGGCCGCG
>JBCBPG010000610.1:0-3286 GCA_039820865.1 Pseudomonadota bacterium | reverse complement strand
GATCGAGAGGCGGATCGCGCGCACCATCAGCGGAAAGCCCATCACCGCCCCCGCCAGCGCCGCGCCCGTCCAGCGGAAGGCGAGGACGATGCCGAACTGGCTCTCGAGAAAGCCGCCGATGGGGCCCTGGCGGCCGAAGGCGATCAGCAGCAGGTAGCCGGTCACGACGGGGGGCAGGACCAGCGGCAGGTGGACGAGGCCGTTCAGGAGCCCGTGGCCCGGGAAGCGGTGGCGCGCCAGCACCCAGGCGGTGGCGAGCGCCAGCGGCAGGCTGGCGATCGTGGCCCAGAGGGCGACGCGGAGCGAGAGCTGCACCGCCTCCCAGGCCTCGGGCGAGAGCAGGGGCGCCATCGCCCTCAGCCGCCGCCAGGCGCCGCGGCGGTGGCGCCGGGCGCCGCCGTGCGCGCCGCCGCCGGCGGGAGGGGCAGGAAGCCGTGATCGGCGAGGATCGCCTGGCCCTCGGCGCCGGCGAGGAAGGCGAGGAAGGCGGCGGCCGCGCTGCCCGCGCGGGGCGCGGCCACGAGGGCCGCGGGATAGACGATGGGCGGATGGCTCGCCGCAGGCAGGGTGGCGAGGGTGGTGACCCTCGGCTCGGCGCGGGCATTGGTGGCGTAGACGATGCCGAGCGGTGCCTCGCCGCGGGCGACGAGGGCGAGGGCGGTGCGCACGTTGTCGGTCTCGGCGAGGCGGTCGCGGAGCGCGGGCCAGAGGCCGAGGGTCTCGAGCGCGGCGCGCGCGTACTGGCCCGCCGGCACCGCCCCGGTCAGCGCCACCGCGAGGCGGCCGTCGCCGAGGCGGGTCCCGATGGTGGCGGCGAGGGCGGGGCCTTCGCCGCCTTCGGCGCCTCCGGCGGCCGCCGGTGCGGGGTCGCGGGCTGCGCTCGGCGAGGCGGGGGCGACGAGGACGAGGCGATTGCCCATGAGGTCGCGGCGGCTGCCGGGGACCAGGCGGCCGGCGGCCTCGACATGGTCCATCCAGTCGGTACTGGCGGTGACGAGGAGGTCGGCCGGTGCCCCCGCCACGACCTGGCGGGCGAGGGTGGAGGTCGCGGCATAGGCGATGCGCGGCGCCGGCTGGCCCCGGGCGGCATGGGCGGCGGCGGCGGCATCGAGCGCGTTCTTGAGGCTGGCGGCGGCGAAGACGGTCGGCCGCTCGCCGGCGCCCGCGGGGATCGCGGCGAAGGACGCGGCGAAGGACGTGGCGAGGGCGGCCAGCGTGGCGACGACGCCCGTCACGATGCGACGGGGCGGGCGGTGGCGGTCCCGCGCCCGGCCGGGCGTGGCGGGAGGCGGAGGCTTGCCACGGAGCAGGGCCCGGGTGAGCGGCGATGCGCAACGGCCGGCGGCATCGGCCGGGGGCCGGGACGCGGGTGCCTTCTGGCGCGGGAGATGAGCGGGCATCGGCCGGGCTCCGGGTCGGGACCCGTCCTGTATGGGTAGCGCCCCGCTGCGGCGCAACCCGCGGCCCGCATGGGGGCCGGCGCGCAGGCGGCCTGACGGCACGCGCGGCACCCGGCACTTGGGCGGGCTGACGGCACGCGCGGCGCCCGGACTGCGCCGGCGTCGCCGCGCCGCGCGGTCGCGCCGTGGTCCGGCGGGACGGGTGCCGTCAGGGCGGTTGCCGTAAGGGCGGTTGCCGTAAGGGCGGGTGCCGTCTGGGCGGGTGCCGTATGGATGGGGACGGTCCGGGCGCGTGCCGTCTGGGCGTGGACCGTCGCCGTGGGGCCGGCGGGGCAGGGGTCGGCGGGGCGTGGACCGTCGCCGTGGGGCCGGCGGGGCAGGGGTCGGCGGGGCGTGGACCGTCGAGGTGGGGTCGGCGGAGCGGGCGCCGGCAGGGCGTGGACCGTCGGGGTGGGGTCGGCGGGACTAGAGCGCTTGCCGACCTGACTGCGTCAGGTCTCGCGCTCTAGGTTGTTTTGTTTGCCGCATTTTCTTGTCGCCAGACTGATTCAGTCTGGCTGGAAAATGCTCTAGGGGCGGCGAAGCGGGGGGCGGCGGGTGCGGGGGGCATGGGCTGACGCGGGCTTGCGCCCGGTCGCGGCGGTTCAGGGGGCGGCGCCCTTGAGGAAGAGGCGCACGGCGCTGCGGACATGGGCGTCGATCGCGGCCTCGGGCGGGCTGGTCTGGCCGCAGAGCAGGGCGCGCAGGTGCAGATCGCCCTTCAGCATCTCGACGAACTGGCACGCGGCGGCGTCGGGGTCGGCGATGGCGAGGCGGCCGGCCTCGGTCTGCTGGCGCAGATAGGCCGCGATGGCGCCGTAGGAGCGCGAGGGCCCGGTATCGTAGAAGCGCTGGCCGAGGCTGGGGAAGCGCGCGATCTCGGCCATGACGAGCCGGCAGACCGCGACGGCGTCCTCGGACAGGAGCGCGCGGAGCCAGCCGGTGCCGGCGCGGGCGAGGTCCTCCTCGGGATTGTCGGAGCCGAGCCGGAGGCCGGCCTCGAGCCCCTCGACGATGCGCCCGAGCAGCGCGTCGACGGTGGCGAGGAACAGGCCCTCCTTGTTGCCGAACTGCTCGTAGAGCGTGCGGCGCGAGCCGCCGGAGCGCTCGATCACCATGTCGAGCGAGGCGGCGGCGAAGCCGTGGCGGGTGAAGACGTCCATCGCCGCCTCGATCATCGCGGCGCGGCGCCGGGCGCTGCGGGCCGAGACGACGGGGCCGACGCGCGCCTCGTCGCCGGCCGCGCCGCCGGGGGCAGCGCCGGGGACGTCGCTGGGGGCAGCGCCGGGGACGTCGCTGGGGGCAGCGCAGGGCGCATCGGCCGATGCGGGGCCTCGGCCGGGGCCGGGGGCACCGGGTGTCGTGGTATCGGCGGTCTCGGCCACGGGCGCCTCCGTCGTCTGCACGCCGGCCCCTGGGTGCGGCACACGCACGTCGCCGGGGCAGGGGACGCCACCTTACGCTACGTCGGACATGGCGCGCCCGATCCCCGGTCTGCCGTCACGGGCGCGCCGGCGCAACCCCGGGGCCGCGATCGCGGTGGCGGGTGTTGCCGGCCGGGGCGGTCGATCGGCGGGGCGGGGACCCGCCGGCCCGTCCGCCGGCCGATGGTGCCGCCGACGCCGGACCGGGCGCATGCGGCCGTGGTAGCAGGGCGTGGCGGTGCGGTACCGGCCGGCGCGCGGTGGCCCGGAGGCCGCGGCGCAGACGCTTGCGCGCCGGGCCCTGGGCCAGGAGGGGGAGAGGCGGGATGGACCTGTTCCGGGCGGCGGAGCGGCTGATGGCCATGGACGACCGGGCCTGGGCGCGGCATGCGAGCGATGCCAGCGTCTACACGCGCATCGCCT
>JBCBPG010000609.1:0-3288 GCA_039820865.1 Pseudomonadota bacterium | reverse complement strand
CAACTCGGCCGTCGACGGCTTCGCGGCCTTCGCCAACGACGAGTACAAGCGCCAGTTCAACGAGGTCTACACCCCCGAGGTGCTCTCGAACATGTGGTGGTGGCAGGCCGACACGCCGTTCTTCGCGCCGGTCCGCAACGAGTTCGTCGAGATCATCACCAACGCCTGACCGGCCACCTGAGCGGGCCCCTGAACGGGCCCCTGATCCCGACCGACGATGCCGCCGGCGCCCGCCCCCGGGCGCCGGCCCACCCCACCGCTGCCGGAGGCCGGCCCATGCGCGGCAGGAACGTCACGCTCGAGACCGTCTCGATCACCTATCCCAACGGCTTCACCGCGGTGCATCCGACCGACCTGACCGTCGAGGCGGGGGAGTTCTTCTCGATCCTCGGCCCCTCGGGCTGCGGCAAGACCACGATCCTGCGCGCCGTCTCGGGCTTTGTCGAACCGACGGGCGGGCGCATCCTGATCGGGGGCGAGGACCAGAGCGGCCTCGGACCCAACGACCGGCCGACGGCGCTGATCTTCCAGAACCTCGCCCTCTTCCCGCTGATGAGCGTGTGGGAGAACGTGGCCTTCGGGCTGGAGGCCCGCGGCGTGCCGCGCCGCCAGCGCCGCGCGCGCGCGCAGGAGCTGCTGGACCTCGTCGCCCTGCCCGACCAGGCCGGGAAGAAACCGACCGAGCTCTCGGGCGGGCAGCGCCAGCGCGTCGCCATCGCCCGCGCGCTCGCCGTCGAGCCCGCGGTGCTGCTCCTCGACGAGCCGCTCTCGGCGCTCGATCTCAAGCTGCGCCAGCACATGCGCGCCGAGCTCCGCCAGATCCAGCAGACCACCGGCGTCACCTTCATCTACATCACCCACGACCAGGGCGAGGCGCTGACGATGTCGGACCGCATCGCCGTGATGAATGCCGGGCAGATCGAGCAGGTCGGCACGGGCGACGAGATCTACTCGACCCCCGCGAGCCCCTTCGTCGCCAGCTTCGTGGGCGAGGCCAACATCTTCCGCGGCCGCGTCGACGCGCTGGACGGCGAGATGGCGTATGTCGAGACCCGCTTCGGCCGGTTCCTGGGCCGCAACACCCGGGGCCTGGCGCCCGGCGACGGCGCGATGCTGTTCGTGCGACCCGAGAACGTAGGCCTGAGCACGCCGGAGGCCCCCTATGGCAACCAGCTCGACGCGACGCTGGCCCGGCGCGACCTCGAGGGACCGTTCGTCAACGTCGTCATGCGCGCGGGCGACCGGGACGTGGCGATGCATCTGCGGAACGAAGGCGACGGCGGCCAGCGGCTGATCGACGCCACCGCAGGCGGTGTGGCGCGCATCGGCTTCGCCTGCGAGCAGGCGCTGGTGCTGCCGGAGGGCGAGCTTGCCCGAACGGGCCGGGAGGAGACCGCGTGAGCGCGCTGCTCCGCAGCTACGGCAGCGGCCTCGTCGCCCTCTTCTTCGCCTGTGTCGTCGGCTGGTCGCTGATGCTGATCCTGCTGCCGCAGGTCGCCATGGTCGAGCGCGCGGTGACGCCACCGACCCGCAGCCTCGACAGCTCGATCGCGCGCACGCTGGAGCTGGACGCGCGCACCTGCATCAACGTCCTCGAGCGCTATGCCGAGCCCGAGCCACAGGCGTCGGACGACGCCGGCGCCGGTGGCGGCCTCGCGATCCCCTCCCCCTCCCAGATGGCCGTGCCGTCCCCCTCCCAGATGGCCGTGCCGTCGCCGTCGGGCATGGCGGTGCCGTCGCCTTCGGGCATGGGCGTGCCCTCGGCCACGGGGGGCTCGGCGCGGCCCTACATCCTGCAATGCGACCGCACGACCACCGGTCTGCGCCTCAGCGGACGGGACGGCGAGGCGGCCTTCCTCGACCAGGTCTACGACCTGCCGGCGCTGGCGGTGGCCGAGGACCAAACGATCGCCGAACAGATCGCCACGGCCGAGCGGATCGCCGATCTCGCCGATGACCTCTATGCCCGCCTCCTGAAGATCGAGGCCGAGGGCTTCAACCTCACCCTCGCCAACTTCGCCGAGCTCTCGCAGCCGATCCTGATCCCGATGACGCCCGAGACACGGGCGATCGAGGACGCGCAGTTCTTCAACCAGGTCTTCGGCCTGATGGGTCTGCGTTACGTCGAGGACGGCGAGGTCTATGCCCGCATCGGGCTGATGACGCTGGCGCGCACGCTGATCTTCGCGGTGATGGCGACGGCGCTGGCGCTGGTGATCTGCTACCCGATCGCCTTCAAGGTGGCGCTGGCCTCGGGGCCGGAGCGGGCGAAGTGGCTCTTCCTCGGCCTCGTCATCCCCTATGCCATCGTCGAGCTGATGCGGATCTATGCCTGGACCGCGATCATCGACAATCAGGGGCTGCTCAACAGCCTGCTGATGTGGACCGGCGCCGTCACCGAGCCGGTACAGTTCAAGCGCTCGGCCTTCACCGTCTTCATCGTGATCGTCTACACCTACGTGCTCTTCATGGTGTTCCCGATGGTCAACGTCATGTCGACGCTCGACCGCAACCAGATCGAGGCCGCGCGCGATCTCGGCGCCTCGACCTGGCGGGTGCACAGGCGGGTGATCATCCCGCACGCCAAGCCCGGCATCGCGGTCGGCTGCATCGCGACCTTCATGCTCTCGGCCGGCGCCTTCTCGGTGCCGCGCATCATCTCCCGCGGGCTCCAGTCCGAGTGGTTCGCCCAGACGATCTACAACAAGTTCTTCGAGAGCGAGAACTCCAACATCGGCGCGGCCTACAGCTTTGCCTACACGCTGGTCTGTTTCGTGCTGGTGGGGCTCTTCATGTACGCGATGCGCACGCGGCTGAAAGACTTCGCGAGGGTGCAGTGATGAGCGCGAACCGCGTCCTCTCGGCCTATACCACCGCGTTCCTGGTGTTCATGTTCGCGCCGCTGATCCTGATGATCATCTCCAGCGTGAACGACACCTCGCCGCCGTCCGCGACCGAGTGGGAGGGCTTCACGACCAAGTGGTACGCCTTCTTCTGGATGGAGGAGGCGGGGCTGCGCGCCGACGAGGTGCTGCGCGCGATCGATCGCGACCGCTTCAACGGCTGCTTCCGGAACTCGCTCGGCGTCGTCGCGATGGTGGTGCCGCTGTCGCTGGTGCTCGGGCTCTCGGGCGCGGTGCTGCTGACGCGCTGGCGCTCGCGGCTGAACGGCGTGCTCTGGTGGGTGCTGCTGTCACCGGTGCTGGCGCCGGGGGTGGTGCTGGGGCTCTCGGCGCTGGTGTTCTGGGGCCGGCTCGGCGTCGGCGCGGGCACCTTCACCATCGTCGT
>JBCBPG010000608.1:0-3290 GCA_039820865.1 Pseudomonadota bacterium | reverse complement strand
CCGGCGCCAGCGCCCGGGTGCGCCGGTCCATCGCCAGTTCGTCGGCATAGGCCCAGGGCGCACCCGTCGCGAGCCGACGCCCCTTGCCGGGCCGGAGCTTTACCGTGGGACGCTCGTCGGCGGTCATGGCTGGGTCTCCGTGGCCGGGTGCAGCGTCTTCTCGTAGCGCCAGGCCTCGTGCTCGACGGGCCCGTCGGGCGTCTGCGACGTGTCGGAGATCACGCCGGCATGGGCCCAGCCCGCCCTGGCGTAGAAGCGCGCGGCGCGATGGTTGCCGATGGCGCAGGCCAGCCAGGCGCGCTCGACGCCGCTGGCCGCCAGCCGCCGCTCGGCCGCCGCGATCAGCGCCGCCGCGACGCCCGTGCCGCGCGCGCCCGGCGCCACGAAGAGCTGGTTCATCTCGTCCCCCTCGATTGCCGCAAAGCCCAGGGGCGCGCCCTCGGGGCCCGCGACCACGATCCGCGCCAGCATCGCCGGCAGCCGGTCGGCAAAGCTCTCGCGCGTCCGCGCCCGGACCAGCACCGCCGGCACCAGCGCACCATGGGCCTCGTGCCACGCCTGGTGCCAGAGCGTGGCCAGCGGCGCGAGATCGGCCTCGACGGGCGGTCGGAGGATCGGCGGTCGGAGGATCGGCGGGGGGATCATGGCTCGGCTGGCGGCAGGCACTGGCGAAGAAAAAGGGCCCGCGCGTCTGCGCGGGCCCCGTGGAAGCGGGCGGGTCGGCCCGGACGGGCCGTGCCCCCGACCCTCAGCTGTGGAAAGAAGGCTGCTCCTCGCCACGCCCAAAGGCCGCATCCAGAACGATCCGCCCGGTCATTCCACTCGACATAGGACCACCTCCTCTCCGTTGTTTCGATGTCAGGAAAGGGTGGCCCAGCCGGGCGGGCGATGCAAGCGCGACCGGCGGGATCGGTGTCAGTGCGGGATCGCCTTGCCGGCACGGCGCGTCTCGATCGTGTCCAGCAGGGCACGGTGGCCGCGCACGCGCGAGACGGCGAGGCTCAGCAGGCGGGCGATGCCGCGCAGGCTGTCGGCCATCGCCTGGCCGCGCATCACGTGGGCGCGGTGCGTCAGCCGATCGATCTCCTCGCGGGTCGGCATCTGGTCGGGGCGGATCTCAAGGTCGTCGATGAAGCGTGTCATGGCTCTTTCCCAGGGTTACCGGGTCGCGTGGCGTCCGTCGTTACGGCGTCCGTCGCGCGGCCCCTTGGATGGGTCTGAGATATGAAACGAACCCCTCCCGAGCATCCCGCCTGCGTGCAAAGCGGCTTTTCAGACCTGCATGATGGCGTCGATCGGCCCGCATCGGGGGTCGATCGTTGCTGCGCTGCAACACGACATCGGCGGCGGTGTCAGCCCGCGCGGTGGTGCCCGACGCGTCCGGCGGGTTGGCCCGCCTCGGCCAGCCACTCGGCGACATAGGCGGCGAGCGAGCGGAAGCAGACAAGACCGAAGCGCTCGCCCCCCTCCGGGTCCAGCCAGACGCCGATGGCGACCTGGCCCATATGCGTCCGTCGCGCCGTCCCGGGGGTGAAGACGGCAGGGCGGAGG
The DNA here is from genome assembly GCA_039820865.1 of Pseudomonadota bacterium. Lineage (GTDB taxonomy): Bacteria > Pseudomonadota > Alphaproteobacteria > Rhodobacterales > Rhodobacteraceae > Thermohalobaculum. The sequence goes on along the minus strand of JBCBPG010000608.1, from coordinate 1,739 downwards.
TCGACCGGCACGCCCTTGGCCAGCGTGTCGCGCGCAGCCGGGCCCTCGATGGCGAAGAGCGTGCGGGCGTCCGACATGTCGAGCGCGAGGGCGGACGGCAGCGCCGCCTCCAGCGCGGCGACCGTCGCGCCGGCCGAGCCCTCGGGGCCGAGGATCATGAGCTCGTCGGGCGCCATCCAGACCACCGCGGTCTCGCCCGCACGGGTGACGGCCAGCGGGCCCGGCATCGCGGCGCCCGTCACCTGCGTGACGGCGGCGGCCACGGCCGGGTCGGCGAGATCGGCCTTCAGCGTCACCATCGCGGCCGTGTCGTCGCGGCGGATGGCGAGGTCGGCGGGGAAGGTTCCGTCAGGCATGCAGCTTCTCCCCCTTGGGATCGTAGAAGACCGGGTCGCAGGCGCGGGCGCGGATCACCCTGTCGCCCTCGAGCGGCACGTGGATCCAGGCGCCCTCCTCGCGCAGCCGCTTGCCGTCCTCGACCAGCGCCATGGCGATCGAGCGGCCGAGCGTCGGCGAGCGGTAGGTCGAGGTCACGTGCCCGATCGTGCGCACCGGGTGCGCGTAGGGCGGGCGGGCGTCCTTCTCGGCCACCGCATGGGCACCGTCGGGCAGCAGGTCGTCGGGGTTCTCGGTCAACAGGCCGACGAGCTGCTTGCGGCCGGGCCGGACGAGGTCGACGCGGGCCTGCGCACGCTTGCCGACAAAGTCCTCCTTCTTCTTCGAGACCGCCCAGTCGAGACCCAGATCCTGCGGCGTCACCGTCCCGTCGGTCTCGTCGCCGATCATGATGAAGCCCTTCTCGGCACGCATCACGTGCAGCGCCTCGGTGCCGTAGGGCATGACCCCATGCGCCTCGCCGGCGGCAAGCAGCGCGTCCCACAGCGCCTGGCCCTGTCGCGCCGGCACCGCCACCTCGAAGCCGAGCTCGCCCGAGAAGGAGATCCGGAACAGCCGCGCCGGCAGCCCGGCGATGGTCCCCTGCGCGCAGCTCATGAACGGCAGCGCCGCGGCCGTGAGGTCGATATCTGTGCCCGCGGCCTCCAGCACCCTGCGGGCGTTGGGGCCGGCGACGGCGACCTGGGCCCACTGCTCGGTCACGTTGACGGTCCGGACGTCGAGGTCCCACCACTCGGTCTGGAGCCACTCCTCGAGATGGCCGTGGACGCGGTCCGAGCCGCCGGTGGTGGTGTGGCAGAGGTAGCGGTCCTCGGCCAGCCGCACCACCACGCCGTCGTCGAACAGGAACCCGTTCTCGTTGCACATCAGGCCATAGCGGCAGCGCCCGACCTTCAGCGTCGACATCGTGTTGGTGTAGATGCGGTCGAGGAAGCGCGCCGCATCCGGCCCCGCCACGACGATCTTGCCGAGCGTCGAGGCGTCGAGCAGCCCGACATTCGTGCGCGCGTTGGTGACCTCGCGCGCGACCGAGGCCTCGCGGCTCTCGGCGCCGCGCCTGTAGCGATAGGGCCGGCGCCAGTCGCCAACCGGCTCCCAGTCGGCGCCGTTCGCGGCATGCCAGCCGTCCATCGCCGTCTTGCGGATCGGCTTGAAGAGCGGCCCCTTGGCGGCACCGGCAATCGCGCCCAGGCTGATCGGCGTATAGGGCGGGCGGAAGGTGGTGGTGCCCACCTCGGGGATCGTGACGCCCAGCTGCTCGGCCAGCAGCGCCAGGCCGTTGATGTTCGAGGTCTTGCCCTGGTCGGTCGCCATGCCGAGCGTGGTGTAGCGCTTGGTGTGCT
>JBCBPG010000607.1:0-3293 GCA_039820865.1 Pseudomonadota bacterium | reverse complement strand
CGCCGAGCGAGATCGACACGACGGGCGCGGCGAAGGCGCTCTCGCCCTCGTCCTCGTCGCGGTGAAGGCCCATGCGCGCGCCCTCGCCATACCAGTTCACCAGGCAACAGTCGGGCGCCGCGTCCCACCCGGATACCGCCGCCCAGACCGCCAGCACCTCGGCCGGGATCGGCGGCCAGGGCGCTCCCGTCTCCGGGTGCCGGTCGACATAGCGATACCGCCCCCGCTCGATCACCCAGCCGACCCGCCCGGCCGAGGTCATCCGCACGCTCATCGGCTTGCCCCAGGCGGTGACGGGCCTGACCAGCGGCGCCGCCCCGATCACCCCCCGCACCGCCGCCGCCATCCCCGCCTGCGCGCCCGCGTCGAGGAAACCCGGATGATGGATCAAGCCCGGTGCAATCTCGATCCCGGCCGCCGCAAGGGGGAGCGCGCTCACGCCCCGCTCCCGAGGCCCTGCGGCAGGCGCGGCGCAAGGACCGCCACGATTTCGTCGGCCTCAGCGCGGTCGAGGCCGATCCCGAAGGCCCGCGACCCCCGTCCATAGTCGAACTGCACCGAGCCCTGCCGAAAATCGGTCATGAAGGCGAAGAGCTCCTGCTGGTTGAACGGAAAGCCGGTGAATGCCGGTTGCACGGCGCTCATCCGCTCGATCAACCCCCGCTCGAAGGCGCGCCGGCGCCTCCAGAACGGGATCCGACGCTCGACGGTGAGAACGCCGTTCTCGAGAGTGATGCGTTCCTCTCCGGCAAGGGTCCAGAGGAAGATCGCCATCGCCGCAAGGCCCCCGACGGTCCACCCGCAGAACCAGAACAGGAGAAACGGACCGCCTGTATCCCCTTCGCTGGCCCCAACCAGACCGCCGAGCAGGATGCCCGCGGCCGAGATCCAACCGAACCCCCAGCCGCAGAGCCAGAAGCCGAGAACGCAGATGACGAACCAGTTCTTGCGCGCCGGGATCACCGCTTCGACGCGGCCTCGCTCGACGGTGAGGCGCACGCGCCCGGCATCTGGTGCCTCAATCTTCATCGAAATGCTCCAACGTCCCTAAACACCGGTACCCTAGGCGCGGACGCTCCACCGAACCACTTGCGACGTGCCACGGTCGTCTTCATCGCCAGTTAACTGTCAAGCGGCCAGATGGAGCGGGCGGCAGCGGAGGACGGCGATGGACCTGGCGGCGATGACCGGGGAGACGGCCGGGCAGGCGCTGCCTCGCATCATCGGGCGGGCGCATACGGTGGCGTTCCTGGGGGTCGAGGCGCGGCCGGTCGAGGTGCAGTGCGCGGTCGCCGCGGGGCTGCCCTCCTTCGCGGTGGTCGGGCTGCCGGACAAGGCCGTGAGCGAGAGCCGCGAGCGGGTGCGCGCGGCGCTGACGGCGGTGGGTCTCGCGCTGCCGACGGGGCGGATCACGGTCAACCTCTCGCCCGCCGACCTGCCCAAGACGGGCTCGCATTTCGACCTGCCGATCGCGCTCGCCGTGATGGCGGCGATCGGCGCGCTGCCGGCCTCGGAGGTCGACCGCTTCGTGGCGCTCGGCGAGTTGTCGCTCGACGGCGAGGTGCGGGCCGTGCAGGGCGCGCTGCCGGCGGCGCTGCTGGCGGCGGCCTCGGACAAGGCGCTGCTCTGCCCGGCCGCCTCGGGGGCCGAGGCCGCCTGGGTCGGCGGCTGCGAGGTCGTGGCGCCGGGCGCGCTCATGGCGCTGGTCAACCACCTCCGCGGCCAGTCCGTCATCGCACCGCCCCAGCCCGGGCGCATCGTCTCGCGCCGCGCCTGCGGCGACCTCGCCGACGTCAAGGGGCAGGAGAGCGCGCGCCGGGCGGTCGAGGTGGCGGCGGCGGGCGGGCACAACCTGCTGATGGTCGGGCCCCCCGGGTCGGGCAAGTCGATGCTGGCGAGCCGGATGACGGGCATCATGCCGCCGCTCTCGCCCGCCGAGGCGCTGGAGGTCTCGACGGTCTACTCGCTCGCGACCGAGCCCGGGGACGGCACGATCTGGCGCGAGCGGCCCTTTCGCAAGCCGCACCACTCGGCCTCGCGCGCGGCGCTGGTGGGGGGCGGACGGCAGGCGGGACCGGGCGAGGTCAGCCTCGCCCATCACGGCATCCTCTTCCTGGACGAGCTGCCGGAGTTTCAGCGCGACGCGCTGGAGGCACTGCGCGAGCCGATCGAGACGGGCGAGGCCGTGGTCTCGCGGGCCGAGGCGCGCGTCACCTATCCCGCGCGCTTCCTGCTGGTCGCGGCGATGAACCCCTGCCGCTGCGGCTGGCTGGCGGATGCGGGGCGGGGCTGCGGGCGGGCGCCCCGCTGCGGGCAGGACTATCAGGCGCGGATCTCGGGCCCGCTGATCGACCGCTTCGACATCCGGATCGAGGTGCCGGCGGTCGCCTACGACACGCTGGCGCTGCCGCCCCATCACGACAGCTCGGCCCGCGTCGGCGCGCGTGTCGCTGCCGCGAGGGCCGCGCAGGCCGGGCGCGGGGGCGCGCTCAACGCGGTGCTGGAGGGCGAGGCGCTGGAGACGGTCGCGCGGCCGGACGACGCGGGCGGCGCGCTGCTGGCGCGGGCGGCGGAGAAGCTGCGCCTCTCGGCGCGGGGCTACATGCGCGTCCTCCGCCTCGCCCGCACCATCGCCGATCTGGAGGGCGCGACCGCCGTCGGCCGCGCGCATGTCGCCGAGGCTGTCGGCTATCGGCGCATGATGGCCTGACCGCCCCCCACTCCGCGAACGCGCCCCGCCTGTGTCACCGCGCACAGCGCCCGCCCCGGGCCGGACCCATCTCCCCATCGAAGGCGCCGAACCCGGGCGCCCGGGACAGGAGAGCAGACCAATGGAAGATTTCGACTTCACCTTCGCCACCGGGACCGTCGAGACCACTGCCACGCTCGAAGATACGGGCAACTACAGCCTGCAGGTGAACGACGAGACCTACACGTCGCAGAACGAGCGGGTCGTCGGCATGACCTACAACATGCTGCACAATCTGCAGTCCAACGCCGCCGAGATGGCCACCGAGACCATGATCGAGTACGCGCTCGCCTACGAGGAGATCGAGGTGACCTACGACGACGGTACCGGCGCCGTGGAGGCGGAGGACGACTGGCTGGAACCCGCGAAGGACGACGGGGCGCCCGAGCAAAAGGAAGAGCGGGAACCCTACAGCATGACGGACAACTTCGACTTCGTCTGACGCATGGTCGGGCTGGCGCTAGAGCGTATTCCAACCGGACGTGAGCATGGGCGCCCTGCCCCCCCGCGTCAGTTTAGGCCGAAGCGGATGAACATCCCGTTG
>JBCBPG010000606.1:0-3295 GCA_039820865.1 Pseudomonadota bacterium | reverse complement strand
CTCGCTGGCGGAGTGGACGCGGGAGACCTCGCGCTTCCTGACCTGGGCGGCTGATCGCCGGCCCTGGCCGTTCGCGCCCTGGCCGAAGGCGGCCGACTGCGCGCCGCGGCGCCCTGAGTGGAGACCCGCCCGCGGGCTGCGGGCGGATCCTTAGGGTGCAGATCGATCCGCCCGCGCTCCGCGGGCGGATGCTTCGCATGCTGAGGCTTGATCCGCCCGCAGGGCGCGCGCGGATCGGGAATTTCGATCAGGCGAGGAGCAGGACGCCGTCATCCGTGGCGTCGGCCACCAGGGCCGCGTGCTCGTCGCTCTCCGACACCGCTGCGATGAAGTCGCCGGTGCCGAAATCGTCGCTCTCCAGTGCGCTGGTCCAGAAGGCGAGGCCGTCGGGGTCGGCTTCGCGCTCCAGGACCGAGGTGTAGACATCCGACACGAAGGCCTCGCCCTCTGGGTCGACGCCGAAGACATCGGTGAACTCGGTGTCCTGCACGAAGGCGTCGGCCACGACGCCGATGCCCTCGCTGGCGGCGACACCGGTCCAGAAGGTGAGGCCGGCCGGGTCGCCGTCGCGGTCGAAGGCGGAGAGGTAGAGCCGGGCGACCGAGGCGGCGGCGTCGCTGGTGTCGACCTCGAGCGTGGCGTCGGTGAAGACGAAGCTCTCGACGCCGGTGACGCTGACGGTCTGATCGCCGGTGGTCACGTCGAAGCCGCCGGTGGCGGGCGCGATGGTGGCCGCGGCGAGGGTGCTGGCGAAGACGGCGGTGTCGTCGCCCGCGCCGCCGGAGACGGCGGTGGTGTCGTCGACGATCTCGAGGGTGTCGTCGCCGTCGGTGCCGGTCAGGGTGTCGCTGCCGGCGTCGCCGCCGTCGCTGTCTCCATCGCCATCGCCGTCGCCGTCGCCGTCCCCATCACCGTCGCCGTCGCCATCCCCGTCGCCATCGCCGTCGCCATCGTCGGTGGCCTCGAGGATGACGGCGTCGTCGGTCAGGGCCTCGATGCCGGCGCCTTCGAGGATGACGCTGTCGTCCTCGTCGAGCGCGATGGTGGTGGTTCCGTCGGTCTCGCTCGACGCCGCGATCAGGGCGGTGATGTCGGCGAAGCCGAAATCGGAGAGATCGAGCACGTCGCCGGAGGTGAAGTCGAGGATGGTGTCGGTGCCGGTGCCGTCCTCGAGCACGAAGGTGTCGTTGCCCGCGCCGCCCTCGAGCGTGTCGTCGCCGGCGCCGCCGTTCAGCGTGTCGTCCGCGCCGCCGAGGACGTCGATCACGATCTCCAGGAGCTGGCCCGAGCCGCCATCGACGGTGAAGTCGCCCGCCACGGGGTCGATCACGGCGCCGGGGGCGGTGGTGCCGCCGAGCACGTTGACCTCGAGCCCGTCCGGATTGGCGACCGAGCCGTTGAAGCCGGGATGGAGCGCGACGGTGCCGTTCTCGTCCGTGCCGGTATCGGGGCCGGTCTGGTTGAGGAAGGCGGCCTCGATCTCGTCATTCACCTCGGTGCCCGCATCGAGCACATCCGTGCCGAAGCGCTCGATGGTGAGCGGGCCGATGAAGTTGCCGTCCTCGTCGAAGATCGGGTCGGCGAGCGCGTCGTCCGGCACCGCGAGGAAGGCGTCGTTGGAGGGGATCACCATGGTCGCCCAGGTGAAGAAGCCCTCGCCGACGGCATCGGCGTCCACATCGAGCGCGATGGTGGCGACCTCGCCCGGATCGATCGGGCCCGCGGCCACGCCCTCGCCGCCGAGGATCACGCCGGAGGTGCCGGCCGCGCCGGTGGCGGCGGCAAACTCGGCGTCGATCGTGTCGGTCGCGCCATCCTCGGCGAGGCTCTCGAGCCCCGCGCTGGAGACGCCGCCGATATCGAACAGATCGAAGCTCGTGCCGTCGTGAAAGCCGAACCAGACCGGCGTGACGAAGGTGCCGCCCTCGCCGAGGGTGTTGGTGACCGTGATGGTGATCGCGGTGCCCGCGCCGAGCGCGTCGCCGCGCAGGGTGTCCGCACCGTCGCCGCCTTCGAGAGTGTCCGCGCCGTCGCCGCCGGCGAGCAGGTCGTCGCCCTCGCCGCCGCCGATCACGTCGTCGCCGGCATCGCCGACGAGCTCGTCGGTTCCATCGGTGCCGTCTACGGTGATGCCGGGGATCATGTCTTCTTCTTCCATGGCTCCGTCTTCCCTCAATGGTGGTCAGGCGTGCGCCGCGGCCGGGCCGGGGGGCACGATGGGGTGGGTAAACGCGCCAGGGCGGTCTCGCGTTCTGTTGTCGTCCCTGTCGCAGGCAAGCTTGCAAGTTCCTTGCACGCGAAAGTGAAGCGCAGAGTTGTTCGATTCCGCCAAATGACGACCGATCACCCTTGCGTGATGGGGTGTGATTTGGGCAGATTTCGGGGGGTGGCAGGCTGGAATATTGCCTCGAATGCTGTGGGCATTTGAGTCAACTGTGCCTGACCGGATTGGTTCCGCAGGGATGCGGGGGCGAAAAATCGCGGTGGAGCGCGATTTCGTGAACGGCGCGCGGCTTAGTCGGATATCGCGATCGTCAACTGCCGCTGACGCGGGTTTTATTGGCGGCGCGACTGACGTGCAGTGCCAGGAGGCGGCGCGGGATCTGCCCGGGCCACTGCGTCAGCTTTGCGAGGCGGCGCCGCAGGTGCGGGCCTCTGCCGGGAAAACGCGGCGAGCTGCTCGGCGTTCCGGGAGGGCGTTCGGGGGGCGCATTTCGGGGAGGTTCGGGCCGCCTCAGCACTCGGGGACGTTGACGGCGAGGCCGCCGAGGGAGGTCTCCTTGTATTTCTCGCTCATGTCGCGGCCGGTGTCGCGCATGGTCCGGATGCAGGCGTCGAGCGAGACGATATGGCCGCCATCGCCGCGCAGCGCGAGCGAGGCGGCGGAGACGGCCTTGATGGCGCCCAGGCCGTTGCGCTCGATGCAGGGCACCTGGACGAGGCCCTTCACCGGGTCGCAGGTCATGCCGAGATGGTGCTCGAGGGCGATCTCTGCGGCGTTCTCCACCTGCTCGGGCGTGCCGCCCATGGCCGCGCACAGCCCCGCGGCGGCCATGGCGGAGGCCGAGCCCACCTCCGCCTGGCAGCCGCACTCGGCCCCGGAGATCGAGGCGTTGTGCTTGATGAGCCCGCCGATGGCCGCGCCGGTGAGGAACATCTCGCGCAGCCCCGCATGGGTCGCGCCCACCACATGGTCGCGGTAGTAGCGGCAGACGGAGGGGAAGACGCCGGCCGCGCCGTTGGTGGGCGCGGTGACGACCTGGCCGCCGGCGGCGTTCTCCTCGTTCACCGCCAT
>JBCBPG010000605.1:0-3296 GCA_039820865.1 Pseudomonadota bacterium | reverse complement strand
GAGCGCAGTGCGGGGCGCCCGGCAGGGGCGCGATGCGGTGTCGCCCGGCAGGGGCGCGATGCGGTGTCGCCCGGCGGGGGTGCGATGCGGTGGCGCCCGGCGGGGGCGCGATGCGGTGGCGCCCGGCGGGGGCGCGAGGCGGTGGCGCCCGGCGGGGGCGCGAGGCGTGGCGCCCGGCGGGGGCGCGATGCGGGGCGCCCGGCGGGGGCGCGATGCGGCAGATCTGCCACAGCGCAGCGTCCCGGGGGGCCGTTCCGTCCGATGCGGTCACGGGCGTGACCGAGGGCACAGCCCCGGCGCGTCCCAGGCACCACGTTTCGATGGCAACGGTTTGACGGCACGCCTCGGAATGGTTCCCCGGCACTCTCAATCCCGCCAAAGTCAGACCGGAAACTGTACGTGTTTGAAACAGATGGGCAGCGTTTCGTCGGTATGACCAAGGGTAATGGACAAGATGGTGGCGGGAGCGGGCGGATTCCCCCACAACGAACGCGCGAGCGCCACGAAGGTTCCGCCGCATCGGGCCCCGTGGCCTCGATGCGCACCGCCCGCGGTCTGATCACCGCCTACTGGTGCTCCGAGCGCTGGGTCGAGGCCTGGTCGCTCTCGATCGGCGTCATCCTGCTCACCACGCTCCTGTCCAAGGCCAGCGTCTGGGTCGCCATGGCCTCGGCCGAGTTCCTGGACGCGCTGGTCAGCGTGCCCGCCGCGGTCAAGACCGGGGTCTCGGGCGGCGCGCCGGGCGCGCTCTCGGCCATCGCCGCCGCGGCCGCCGTCTATGCCGCCCTCGCGCTCGGGCGCATCGGCGGCGTGGCGCTGCGCCACTTCGCCTCCTCGACCCTCCACCGCAAGGCGCGCGCCTGGGTCCAGGGCCGCTTCCAGGCGGCGCTGCTGGCCGACCGGCACATCGTCGCCAACCTCGTCTCCGACCGCGCCGGCGACGACGACCCCGACCGGCCCTCGCGCCTGCCCGACAACATCGACCAGCGCGTCGACGAATGCTCCGAGGCGGTGTTCGGCACCGTCATCGGCCTGGTCATGGGGCTCTGGGGCGCGATCGCGTCGATCTACTTCGTCTCGATCGCGCTGATGGAGCACTCGGCCCCCGTCGCCCTGCTCGACGAGATCGGCCGCGAGGCGGGCGCCGCCATCGGCCCGGCCCTCGGCCTCGGCCCGCTCGACCTGGCGCCGGGGCCCTATGGCACCGCGCTCCTGGCGGGCCTTCTGGTCGCGCTCTACGTGCCGCTGATCACGCTGGGGGCCTGGTGTCTCGGCCGTGTGCTCGAGGCGCGGGTGCTGGCGCGCCAGCGCGCCGGCGGCACCTGGCGGGGCGAGCTCGGCCGCATGCTCTCCCGCGCGCCCGTCATGGCGATCAGCCGGGGCGAGCGGGCGCAGTCACGCGTGAACCAAACCCTCTACCGGGGCGTTGATACCAGCTGGCATCGGCTCAACGGGATACAGTCAGGGTTCATGGCGTTTCAGATGGGAACCATGTTCATCACCAACAGGCTCATCGGGTACCTGCCGGCGCTGCCGGCCTACCTGGCGGGCTCGATGAGCTTCAAGGACTACGCGGCGGGCTCCGAGCTGGTCTCGGAACTGGTCAACGACTGCTCCTGGTTCGTGAACGTCATGCCGGCGCTGGCGACGCTCAGGGCCAATGCGGGCCGGCTGACCGAGCTTGCCACGGCGATCGACCGCGCCGGCGACAGCGCCGCCTTCTATGCCGAGACCGGCGTCTCGGCCTTCGAACGGGGCGTCCAGCCGGCCGCCCTCGGCCTCTCGGTCTCGGGGCTGGCGCTGCATCACCGGGGCGAGGACGCGCCCTTCCTCACCGTCCCCGACCTCGCCGTCGCACCCGGGCGGCGGGTGCTGGTGCGCGCGGCCAACGGGGCGGGCAAGTCGTCGCTGCTCAAGGCGATCGCGGGGCTCTGGCCCTATGGCCGGGGCAGGGTGACGCTGCCCGGCGGGGTCGAGGTCATGGCGGTCAGCCAGGATCCCGACCTGCCCGAACGCCTCAGCCTGCGCGAGCTGGTGACCTATCCGGCCGAGCCCGAGGCGCTGCCCGGCCTCGACGACCGCGCGCTCGCCGCCATCCTCGCCGTCGCCGGCCTCGACACGCTGGCCGACCGGCTGGACGAGACCCTGCCCGGCGGCAGGCCCTGGTCCCAGGTCCTGTCGGGCGGCCAGCGCCAGCGCCTCGTGCTCGCCCGCATCCTGGTGGCGCGCCCGGGCGTGCTGCTGCTGGACGAGGCGACGGCCGCCATGGACGCCGCCGGCGCGCGCGACTTCCACGACCTGATCCGCGACCGCCTGCCCGGCAGCATCGTCATCTCGATCGAGCACGAGCCGGAGGGCGGCGGCCCCGACGGCTATGGCTTCTTCACCGACGTCCTCACCATCGCCGAGGGCCGGGCCAGCCTGGCGCCCCTCGCCGCCTGCGGGAGCATCGCTGCCGAATGACCGGACAGGACGCGACGGGGCGGGGCCGCGGCGACGCGGCCGCCGCCGTTGGCGACGACGAGGCGCGAGCGCGCTTCGTCGAGGCGCTGATGGCGCGCATGACGCTCGAGGAGAAGATCGGCCAGCTCGTCCTCGCCGCCGCCGGCGAAGGCCCCATGACCGGCGCCACGGGCGAGGAGAACCTCGAGACCCGCATCGCCGCCGGCCGCGTCGGCTCGGTCTTCGGCACCAAGTCCTGCGAGACCGTCGCCCGCTTCCAGGGGCTGGCGACCCGCTCGCGCCTAGGCATCCCGCTGCTCTTCGCCGAGGACGTGATCCACGGCCACCGCACCCTCTTCCCGCTGCCGATCGGCCTCGCCTCGACCTGGGACATGGACCTGGTCGAGGAGGTGAGCGCCTGTGCCGCCGCCGAGGCCGCGGCCGAGGGCATCCACCAGGCCTATGCGCCCATGCTCGACATCTGCCGCGACGCCCGCTGGGGCCGCGTGGCCGAAAGCCCGGGCGAGGACCCGTACCTCGCCTCGCGCTATGGCGAGGCGGTCGTGCGCGGCTTCCAGGGCGACGACCCCGCCGCCCCGGGCCGCCTCTCCGCCTGCCTCAAGCACTTCGTCGGCTATGGTGCGCCCATGGGCGGGCGCGACTACGACGCGGCCGAGATCGGCGTGCCGACGCTCTTCGACGTCTATGCCGCGCCCTTCGCCGCCGGCCTCGCCGCGGGCGCGCAGGCGGTCATGCCGGGCTTCCATGCGCTGAACGGCGTGCCGCTTCACGCCCATGGCCCCCTGATCGAGGACTGGCTGCGCCGCGAGCGCGGCTTCGAGGGCATCGTCGTC
>JBCBPG010000604.1:0-3298 GCA_039820865.1 Pseudomonadota bacterium | reverse complement strand
GCGCCCCAGCCGGCCGTCGCAGAGGATGCCGTAGCCGGGCCGCCCGCCCTGCACCGCCAGCGCGGCCTCGAGGCAGAGGACCTTGAAGCGGGCGATCCTGTCGGGCGTGGCGCCCTCCATCTCCTCCATCTGGAGGCGGTGATCGAAGGCGAAGACGCGCGCGGTCGACCAGTCGCCCGGGCGGTTGGTCGCCCAGTGCACCTGTTCGAGCGCGGCGTCGTTGCGCAGATCCGGGCGGGTGATGCCGCGGGCGAAGAAGAACCGGAGCTCGTCCCAGCTGGGATAGGCCGGCGTGCAGCCGTGGCGGCTGACGGCGAAGGCGCCGCAGGCATTGGCGTATTTGAGCGCGGTCGGCCAGTCCTCGCCATCGAGCCAGCCCTTGAGGAGGCCCGACATGAAGCCGTCGCCCGCGCCGAGGACGTTGAAGACCTCGATGGGAAAGCCGGGGCCGGTCTCGCCCGCGTCGAGGCTGTCGGGGATCGCGCCGGCGAAGGCGACGGCGCCGAGCGCGCCGCGCTTGCAGACCAGCGTGGCGGCCGAGACGGCGCGCACGGCCCGCAGTGCGGCGAGCGTGTCGGTCGTGCCGCCGGCGATGTGGAACTCCTCCTCGGTGCCGACGATCAGGTCGAAGAGGTGGAGGGTGGACTGCAGCTTGGCGGTGACGCGGGCGCTTTCGACAAAGCGGCTCTCGCCCTCGCCATGGCCCGCCACGCCCCAGAGGTTGGGGCGATAGTCGATGTCGAGGGCGGTGCGCATGCCCGCCTCGCGCGCGGTCTCGAGCGCCTTGAGGGTGGCGGCCTCGACCTGGGGGTGGCTGAGATGGGTGCCGGTGGCGACCACCGCCCGCGCCTCGCGGATGAAGGCGGGGTCGATGTCGTCCACCGTCAGCCCCATGTCGGCGCAGTTCTCGCGGTAGAAGATCAGCGGGAACTGCGCCTGGTCGCGGATGCCGAGCAGCACCAGCGCGGTCAGCCGCTCGGGGTCGGTCTTGACGCCGCGGGTGTCGACGCCCTCGCGGGCGAGCTGCTCGCGGATGAAGCGGCCCATATGCTCGTCACCGACGCCGGTGATCACGGCCGATTTCAGCCCCAGCCGCGCGGTGCCGCAGGCGATGTTGGTCGGCGAGCCGCCGATGTACTTGTCGAACGACCCCATGTCCTCGAGCCGCCCGCCGACCTGCGCGCCGTACAGGTCGACGGAACTGCGGCCGATGGTGATGAGGTCGAGCGTCTTGTCCATCAGATCGTCCCTCCGAGCGAGCCCTCGAGCTCGGCCAGTTCCTGCCCGCCGGCCATGAGGTTCTGCAGCTCCTCGGGGGTGATCTCGCCGCGCCGCGCGGTGCCGAGCGTCTTGCCGCGGTTCAGCACGGTGAAGCGGTCGCCGACGGCCATGGCGTGGCGCACGTTGTGGCTGATGAAGACCACGCCGACGCCGAGCTTGCGCACCCGGTCGATGGTCGCCAGCACGTTCGAGGTCTGGCGCACGCCGAGCGCGGATGTCGGCTCGTCGAGGATCAGCACCTTGGCGCCGAAATGGACGGCGCGCGCGATCGCCACGGTCTGGCGCTCGCCGCCCGAGAGGGTGCCGACGGCCTGATCGGGCGCGCGGAGGTTGATGCCCATGCGGCGCATCTCCTCCATCGTGATCGCGTTGGCCTTGTCGATGTCGAAGCGCACGAAGGGCCAGCGCCCCCTGGTCGGCTCGCGGCCCATGAAGAAGTTCCGCGTGACCGACATGAGCGGGATCATCGCGAGGTCCTGGAAGACGGTGGCGATGCCGGCCTCCATCGCGTCGCGCGGGCTGTCGAAGGACATCTGCTGGCCCTCGAACAGGATCGTGCCGGCCGAGGGTTTGTGCACGCCCGACATCGTCTTGATGAAGGTCGACTTGCCCGCGCCGTTGTCGCCGAGCAGGCAGTGACACTCGCCCGGCACCACGTCGAAGCTGACGCCGGCCAGCGCGATGACGTTGCCGAAGTGCTTCTCGATATCGCGCATCTCGATGATCGGCGCGGCATCGCTGGCGGGGGCGCCGTGGTGGAAGGTGGTTTCCTCGTCCATGGCTCAGCGCTCCCCGGTGACGCGCTTGCGCACGGCGTTGTTGAAGACCACGGCGAGCAGGAGCATGCCGCCGAGAAAGACCTTGAACCAGTCCTGGTCGAAGTCGGTGTAGGTGAGCCCGATCACCACCATGCCGAAGATGATCGCGCCGAAGAACGCGCCGATGGCCGAGCCGTAGCCGCCGGTCAGCAGGCAGCCGCCGATCACCGCGGCGATGATGGCCTCGAACTCCTTCTGGAAGCCGCGCCGCGCATCGGTCGAGCCCGCGTCGAGCACGGTGATGATGGCCAGCAGCGCCGCGCAGCAGGCGGTGAAGATGAAGAGGCCGTTCTTGACCTTGCGCACCGGCACGCCGGAATTCGCGGCCGCGTTCTTGTCGCCGCCCGAGGCGAAGATCCAGTTGCCGAGCGGCGTGCGCGTCAGCACGAAGGTCGCCGCGATCGCCAGCGCGATGAACCAGAGGATCTCGACCGGGATGCCCGGCACGCGCGGCAGGCCGCTGCGGAAGGTGTCGATCACGCCGATCTCGGCCAGCCAGCGGAACAGCCCGCCGAAGGCGTCACCGCTGAAGAGAGGCGTCAGCCAGTCGTTCTCGGTCGCCTGGCGCACGCCGCGCATCTGGGTCGAGCCGCCGCTGAACCACTTGAGCCCGACGAGCGAGGCGCCCTGCAGGATGAACAGGAAGGCGAGCGTCACGATGAAGGACGGCAGGCCCGTGCGGATCACGATCTGGCCGTTGACGAGCCCGATGACGCCGGCGGCCAGGAAGGTGACGGGGATGGCCAGGATCAGCGGCATGCCGGCGTTCACGACGCAGGCGGCGAAGATCATGCCGGCGAAGGCGACCATCGAACCGATCGAGAGGTCGAACTCGCCCCCGATCATCAGCAGCGCCGCGCCGATCGCGAGGATGCCGAGCTGCGCCGCGGGCGTCAGGAAGTTCACGATGCCGGACGGCGTGAACATGCTCTCGTCGGCGGTGGCGATGAAGAAGAGGGTGACGAGGATGACGCCTGCGATGGCACCGAGTTCGGGACGCTTCATCAGGCGCGTCACCATCGGCTCGGACTTCAGGCGCTCGTCGGCTGTCTGTGCCGCGTCCGCGGTCATCTTGGTTCCTCCGCTGGTCTTTTATGGGTGGGCCGCGGCGGTCTCTGCCGCCGCGGCCGGGTCTCAGGGCGCGCGCGTCAGCGGATGCCCTTGGCCGAGAGGTCGATGACCTGGGCCGCCTTGTCCTG
>JBCBPG010000603.1:0-3299 GCA_039820865.1 Pseudomonadota bacterium | reverse complement strand
GTTCGGCGACTTCGTGCGCTCGCCCTACGCCCATGCCCGCGTGGTCAGCGTCGACAAGGAGGCCGCGCTGAAGGTGCCGGGCGTCCTGGCCGTGCTGACGGCCGAGGACCTGGCGCCGCTGGGGCTGCACTGGATGCCGACGCTCGCGGGCGACAAGCAGATGGTGCTGGCCGACGGCAAGGTGCTGTTCCAGGGCCAGGAGGTCGCCTTCGTCGTGGCCGAGGACCGCTATGCCGCCGCCGACGGCATCGAGGCGGTCGAGGTCGAGTACGAGGAACTGCCGGTCATCGTCGACCCGTTCGAGTCGCTCCAGAGCGACGTGGTCCTGCGCGAGGACCTCGACCCCAAGGCCGACGGCGCGCACGGGCCGCGCAAGCACCACAACCACATCTTCACCTGGGAGGTCGGCGACAAGGAGGCGGTCGAGCAGGTGATCGCCGAGGCCGATGTCGTGGCCGAGGAGATGCTCTACTACCACCGCACCCATCCCTGCCCGCTCGAGACCTGCGGCTGCGTGGCCTCGATGGACAAGGTGAACGGCAAGCTGACGCTCTGGGGCACCTTCCAGGCGCCGCACGCGATCCGCACCGTCGTCTCGCTGATCTCGGGCATCGAGGAGCACAACATCCGCGTCGTGTCGCCGGATATCGGCGGCGGCTTCGGCAACAAGGTGGGCGCCTATCCGGGCTATGTCTGCTCGGTCGTCGCCTCGATCGTCACCGGCAAGCCGGTGAAGTGGGTCGAGGACCGGATGGACAACCTGATGACCACCGCCTTCGCCCGCGACTACTGGATGAAGGGCAAGATCGCGGCCACGAAAGAAGGCCGGATCACCGGGCTCTGGTGCCACACCATCGCCGACCATGGCGGCTTCGACGCCTGCGCCGATCCGACCAAGTTCCCGGCCGGCTTCATGAACATCTGCACCGGGTCCTACGACATCCCCGTCGCCTATCTCGGCGTCGACGGCGTCTACACCAACAAGGCCCCCGGCGGCGTCAGCTACCGCTGCTCGTTCCGGGTGACCGAGGCGGTGTACTTCATCGAGCGCATGGTCGAGCTGCTGGCCATCGAGCTCAACATGGACGCGGCCGAGATCCGGCGGATCAACTTCATCCGCAAGGACCAGTTCCCCTACAACTCGGCGCTGGGCTGGGAGTACGACAGCGGCGACTACCACACCGCCTGGGACAAGGCGCTGGCGGCGGTCGACTACGAGGGGCTGCGCCGCGAGCAGGCCGAGCGGGTCGAGGCCTTCAGGCGCGGCGAGACGCGGACGCTGATGGGCATCGGCCTCTCCTTCTTCACCGAGATCGTGGGTGCCGGCCCGGTCAAGAACTGCGACATCCTCGGCCTCGGCATGTTCGACAGCTGCGAGATTCGCATCCACCCGACCGGCTCGGCGATCGCCCGGCTGGGCACGATCAGCCAGGGCCAGGGCCACGCGACGACCTTCGCGCAGATCCTCGCCTCGGAGATCGGGCTGCCGGCCGACAGCATCACGGTCGAGGAGGGCGACACCGACACCGCGCCCTATGGCCTTGGCACCTATGGCTCGCGCTCGACCCCAGTGGCGGGGGCGGCGACCGCGATGGCGGGGCGCAAGATCCGCGCCAAGGCGCAGATGATCGCGGCCTATCTGCTCGAGGTCCACGACGACGATGTCGAGTTCGACGTCGACCGCTTCGTGGTCAAGGGCGCGCCCGAGCGCTTCAAGACCATGAAGGAGATCGCCTTCGCGGCCTACAACCAGGCGATCCCCGGCCTCGAACCCGGGCTCGAGGCGGTCAGCTACTATGACCCGCCCAACATGACCTACCCCTTCGGCGCCTATGTCTGCGTGATGGACATCGACGTCGATACCGGCGTGCCCGAGATCCGGCGCTTCTACGCGCTCGACGACTGCGGCACGCGGATCAACCCCATGGTGATCGAGGGGCAGGTGCATGGCGGGCTGACCGAGGCGCTGGCCGTCGCGCTCGGCCAGGAGATCGCCTATGACGACCTTGGCAACGTCAAGACCGGCACGCTGATGGACTTCTTCCTGCCGACCGCCTGGGAGGTCCCGAACTACGAGACCGACCACACCGTGACGCCGAGCCCGCATCACCCGATCGGCGCCAAGGGTGTGGGCGAGAGCCCGCATGTCGGCGGCGTGCCCTGCTTCTCGAACGCGGTGCACGACGCCTTCCGCGCCTTCGGTCTGCGCCACAGCCAGATGCCGCACGACCACTGGCGGATCTGGAAGACGGCGAACGACCTCGGCCTGCACGGCTGAGGGGGAGGCCGGGGCGGGTCCGCCTGCCCCGGCCGCACGCATCATGACCTGGACCGATCTGCAAACGGCCCTCGGGCGCGAGGGCTATGTCGCCTCCGACGATCTCGCCGTGGCCGCGCATCTGGCGATCATGCTCGGCCGGCCGCTGCTGCTGGAGGGCGCGGCGGGCGTCGGCAAGACCGAGGTGGCGCGGGCGCTCGCGGCCGTGCGCGATACCCGTCTCATCCGGCTCCAATGCTACGAGGGGCTCGACGCCGCGCAGGCGATCTACGAGTGGAACTACCAGCGCCAGCTCCTGACCATCCGCGCCGCGGCCGAGGGAGGCGAGACCGGCGCCACGGTCGAGGCGCGCATCTTCTCGCGCGAGGTCCTGCTCGAGCGCCCGCTGCTGGCCGCCATCACCCAGGACCGCCCGCCCGTGCTGCTGATCGACGAGATCGACCGCGCGGACGAGGAGTTCGAGGCCTACCTGCTGGAGATCCTGTCGGACTTCCAGGTCTCGATCCCCGAGCTCGGCACCATCACCGCCACGGCGCGGCCCATCGTGGTGCTCACCTCGAACGGCTCGCGCGACCTCTCCGACGCGCTCCGCCGGCGCTGTCTCTACACCCATGTCGACTATCCCGACCGGGCGAGCGAGCTCGCGATCCTCGCCGCCCGCTGCCCCGGGATCGAGGCGCGGCTGGCGGCCCAGGTCGTGGGCTTTGTCCAGGCGCTGCGGGCCGAGGATCTGGAGAAGACCCCCGGCATCGCCGAGACGCTGGACTTCGCGGCGGCGCTGATGGGCCTCGGCATCGCGGATCTGGCCGCCGACCCGGTCGTGCTGCAGTCGACGCTGATCACGCTCCTCAAGACCCAGGCGGACCAGGCGCAGATCACGACCGAGGTCGCGCAGGGCCTGGCGGGGAAGGCCGCGTGAGCCGGGTCACCCGCTTTGCCGGGCGCGACCCGGGGCCGGCGGCACGCGTCGCGGGCTTCGTCGCGCATCTGCGCCAGAACGGCCTGCGCCTCGGTGTGGCCG
>JBCBPG010000602.1:0-3311 GCA_039820865.1 Pseudomonadota bacterium | reverse complement strand
GAGCCGGCGACCAGCCCGCCGCCCAGCACCCGGTCGAATTCGCCGATCCCCGAGACCGCGCGCGGCGGCGCGGGGCGCACTAGGCGCCCAGCGCGGCCGCGCCATGGCGCTGGAGCCGCTGGACGCCGACAGCCCCGCGCCGCCGCGCGCGGTCTCGGGGATCGGCGAATTCGACCGGGTGCTGGGCGGCGGGCTGGTCGCCGGCTCGGCCGTCCTGGTGGGCGGCGATCCCGGCATCGGCAAGTCGACCCTCCTCCTCCAGGCCGCCGCCGCCTTCGCGACCCAGGGGCTCGAGACCGTCTACGTCTCAGGCGAGGAGGCGGCCGCGCAGGTGCGCCTGCGCGCCTCGCGCCTCGGCCTCGGCACCGCGCCCGTCAGCCTCGCCGCCGAGACGGGGCTGCGCGACATCCTCACCACGCTCGACGCGCGGCCCCCCGGCCTCGTCGTCATCGACTCGATCCAGACCCTATGGCTCGACACGGTCGAGAGCGCCCCCGGCTCGGTCGCCCAGCTCCGCGCCGCGGTGCATGAGCTGGTGGGCTTCGCCAAGCGCCGCGGCACCGCCGTACTGCTGGTCGGCCACGTCACCAAGGACGGCCAGATCGCCGGCCCCCGCGTGGTCGAGCACATGGTCGACACCGTCCTCTACTTCGAGGGCGAGCGCGGCCACCACTTTCGCCTGCTGCGCGCGGTCAAGAACCGTTTCGGGCCGGGCGACGAGATCGGCGTCTTCGAGATGACCGGGGCGGGCCTCGCCGAGGTCACCAACCCCTCGGCCCTCTTCCTCGGCGAGCGCGAGACCCGCGCGCCCGGCTCGGCGGTCTTCGCGGGCATCGAGGGCACGCGCCCCGTGCTGGTCGAGTTCCAGGCTCTCGTCGCGCCCTCGACCCTCGGCACGCCGCGGCGCACGGTGGTGGGCTGGGACAGCGGGCGGCTGGCGATGACCTTGGCGGTGCTCGAGGCACGGGCCGGCGTCGGCTTCGCGGGCCACGACGTCTATCTCAACGTCGCAGGCGGCCTCCGCGTGGCCGAGCCGGCGGCCGACCTCGCCGCCGCCGCCGCCCTCGTCTCCGCGCTCACGGGCCAGCCCGTTCCCCCCGGCACGGTGACCTTCGGCGAGGTCAGCCTCTCGGGCGCCCTCCGCCCCGTCGCACAGGCCGACCAGCGCCTCCGAGAAGCCACAAAGCTGGGTTTCGACGCGGCAATACTGCCACAGCGCACCACAGTGAGCCAAAAGACCGGCCTTCACCTCACGCGCGTTGCGGATCTGGCCGATTTTGCTAGTCATGCGGGCGTGGGGGGCGCGGCCTGATCGACGATCCGATCGCGTAGGCGCGCTTGAGGAGGAACAGTCATGGACTTCACCGCCATCGATTTCGGCGTCGGGGCGATCGCGGTCATATCCGGCCTCCTCGGCTATTCGCGCGGGGTCACGCGCGAGCTGTTCGCGCTGTTCGGCTGGGTGATCGCCGGCGCCTTCGGTCTCTACGGCGCGCCCTTTCTCGAGCCGCTGGTGCGCGAGGCGCCGGTGATCGGCGAGTTCCTGGCAGGCTCCTGCGTGCTGGCGATGATCGCCGCGATCACCGTGCTGGTCGCCTTCGGCCTTCTCGTGCTCTCGGTCTTCACGCCCCTCGCCTCCTCGCTGGTGCTGGAGAGCGCGCTGGCGCCGGTCGACCGGATGCTGGGCTTCATCTACGGCGTGGCGCGCGGCCTGGTGCTCGTCGCGGTGATCTACTTCGTCTACGATCAGATCGGCGGCACGCAGGATTTCCCGATGCTCGAGAATGCGCAGGTCAAGGCGCTGCTCGACGACGCGCTGGCACGGGTCGAGGTGATGATACCGACCGAGGTGCCCGCCTGGTTCGGCGCTCGGATCGACGCGCTGATGGCGCCCTGCGGTGGCGAGGGGCTTGGCGCCGGCGACGCGGCGACCGAGTCCTGACCCGATGTGGCGCCGCCTCTGGCGCCAGCGCCGGCGTCTGGCGATCACGACACTGCTCGCCGCGCCGCTCTTCGCGTTGAGCCATTCGGGCAATGACGACCTCCTGCCCGTGCTCGCCGGCAACGCGGTCATGGTCCTCGTCTTTATCGGCGTGGCGATCCTGGCCTGGCCGACCGGGCGGCGCTCCAGTACGGGCCTGATCGCCGTGGCCTTCTCCCTGGCGGTCATAGACCTTTCCGCGCTGGGCGGGATCCTGCCGGGCTGGGTCCGCATCCTGCTGATCGTCGCCGCCGCGCTGGTGCTGCCGCGGCTCTTCCACCGCCTGGTCGACGCGGTGGTCCCCCGCGTGAGGGCGACGCTTGCCGCCGAGGTCACGGTACCGCTGGACCCGGTCGCCACGCTCGAGCGCTATACCGGGCGGGACGGCACCAACTGGAGCCCGGTGCTGGCGCGCGTCGAGCACCGCGCCGACGGCTACGACCGCGTCTACCGCGACGGCTTCTTCGACGGCATGGTCGCGCGCCACGACGTCTGCGACTATGTCCCCGGCCAGCGCGAGGTCAGCCGCGTGACGATGGTCAGCCCGGACGAACGGGTGGACGGCGGCCATGCCGAGGTCACGCTGACCGTGCGTCCCGTGCCCGGCGGCACCCGCCTCTCGATGGCCGAGCGGAGCGAGGGGCTCGCGCCCTCGATCATGGCCGGCGCCTGGCAGGACGACGCGGTCGGCGCCACGCTGGACCAGTTCGCGGCCTTCGTCTCGGGCCGGCGCGACCGCTCGACGCTGGCGGCCGACTACCGCGCCGTCGGCATCGACACCGACCCGCCCGACCGGGCCTTCTGATCGATGGCCGCCTGGTGGCGCCAGCGCCTGTGGCGACAGCGACGGCGTTTCGTGATCCTGGTGGCGCTGGCCGCGGGCGTCGCGATGCTCGCCGACGGGGATGGCGGCGCGCTGATGGCCGGCCTGACGGCCGCGCTGGTCGTAGCGGTCGCGGGCATCGTTGCCAGCCTCGCCTGGGCGGCCGACCGCCATACCGTCTGGTCGACCGCGACGGGCACCGTCGTCTTCGAGGCAGCGCTGACGGCCCCGGTCACGGGCTGGACGCCGGACCCGACGCTGGGGTGGATCGTGGCGGCGGTGCTGGCGCTCCTCATCATCCGCTCGCTCTGGCCGATGCTCGCACCGCTCCAGCCGTCGCTGCCACGCCCGCTCTCGGGCGAGGTGACGGTTCCGCTCGCCCCCGATGCTGCCTTCGAGGACTTCTTCGACACCGACGATCCCTGGTCGCCGGAGATCGCAGCCATCGAACGGCGCGGCGACCGGTTCGTGCTGACCCCACCCGATGCCTGGCGCGATCCGGCGCTG
>JBCBPG010000601.1:0-3315 GCA_039820865.1 Pseudomonadota bacterium | reverse complement strand
GTGGGCGAGCCGAACGGCCTGCCGGTCGACGAATGGGGCATCCGCGTCAACGAGAACAGCCAGCCCACGGGCAGCTGCGTCGCGCGCGGCGGGGCCACCAACTCGCCGGCCGCGGTCTATGCCATCGAGAAGTACACCAAGTGGCTGAACGAGTACTCGCCGCCCGCCGCCGCCGGCATGGTGTTCTCCGAGGCCGGCCCCGTGCCGGCGCAGGGCCAGATCGCCCAGCAGATGTTCTGGTACACCGCCTTCACCGCCGACATGGTCAAGGACGGCCTGCCGGTCGTGAACGAGGACGGCACGCCCAAGTGGCGCATGGCCCCCAGCCCGCACGGCAAGTACTGGGAAGAGGGCATGAAGATCGGCTACCAGGACGCCGGCAGCTGGACCCTGATGAAGTCGACCCCGGTCGACCGCGCCAAGGCGGCCTGGCTCTATGCCCAGTTCGTCGTCTCCAAGACCGTCGATCTCAAGAAGTCGGACGTGGGCCTGACCTTCATCCGCGAGTCGACCATCGACAGCGACCACTTCACCGAGCGGGCGGCCAAGCTGGGCGGCCTGATCGAGTTCTACCGCTCGCCGGCGCGCGTGCAGTGGTCGCCGACCGGCACCAACGTCCCCGACTACCCCAAGCTGGCGCAGCTCTGGTGGCAGAACATCGGCGACGCGTCCTCGGGCGCCAAGACCGCGCAGGAGGCCCTCGACAGCCTCTGCGAGCAGCAGGAGCGCGTGCTCCAGCGGCTCGAGCGCGCGGGCGTGCAGGGCGATCTCGGCCCGGTCCTCAACGAGGAGATGGACAACGACCACTGGCTGAGCCAGCCGGGCGCGCCCAAGGCCTTCATCGAGGCCGAGGAGACGCCCCAGACCGTCAGCTATGACGAGCTGATCGCCAGCTGGAAGTGAGACCGCGGGCGGCCGGGCACCGCGCCCGGCCGCCACGCTGCGCCCCCAACCCCGCCCCCGTGAGCCCCGCGCCCCCGGGGGCACCGCCTGCCCCCCGGGGCGCGGTACCGGGACCCGCCGCCACGGCCTTGCCCCGATGCCGCCCCGGTTGCCGCGAATCGGTCGTCCCGGGGTCGTCAGTCCTCCCGCGGAACCGCCCCGAACCTGTTCCAGGGCGACCCGTTCCTCACTTTCGCCAGAATCGCCCCGTTCCAGACCGCCACGTTGCTGTTCCAGCACGGGAAGGGGTCGCAACTCCAGATTGCGATCCCGCCCATTAGTCGCCACAAAATGGCAACCAACTCGACATGAAGCTCCTGCCTCTCTACCCCCGAAGGTGAAGCCGCCGTTCTAGGCAACCTTTGGTAGCGTGACGTGGGTGTGTGGCATGTGTGTTAATGGGTTCTTCGAACTTCCGCAGGTCGGGAATGCCGACGGCTGCGACAGCCCGGCCAGGGGCACGACCAGGTCCCCGGCCGCGGCGCTGACCCGCTTCCGCGACGACGACGCCGGCGGCATGATCATGTTCGTCATCGCGCTGTTCATCGTGCTCGCCGTCGCCGCCGGCATGGGCATCGACTTCATCCGCCACGAGAGCGCGCGCGCCGACCTGCAGAACGCGCTCGACCGCGGCGTCCTCGCCGCCACCGACATCACCGTCAAGGTCGACGACACGAATGCCGCCAAGGCGATCGTGCAGGAGTACCTGACCACCCGCCAGCACGACTACGAGGCGCATACCCTCGACCTCGCGATGCCCCCCCAGCCCGTCGGCCGCTCGATCGAGGCGCGCGCCGACAGCGCGGTGGCCACGATCTTCCTGCCCGCCTTCGGCGTGAACACGCTGCCGGTGCCGGCCTATTCCAGCGCCGTCCAGGGTGCCGAGCGCACCGAGATCGTCCTCGTGCTCGACGTCTCCGGCTCGATGCTCAATCCCTCGACCTTCAACGAGGACAAGACCAAGCTCGACGATCTCAAGGACGCCGCGGAGAACTTCATCGACGCCGTGCTGACCGACGAGACCCGTTCGCGCACGCTGGTCTCGATCGTCCCCTACTCGGCGCAGGTCAATGCCGGTGCGCTCTTCGCGGGCGCGGTGACCTTCACCCGCGAGCACAACCACGGCACCTGCTTCGACTACGACGACCTCGACTTCACGCGCCTCGGCCTCGACGGGACCAAGACCTACACCCAGCACCACCACTTCATCGAGCGCACGCGCGATGGCGAGAACGTCTACGGCTGCCCTGCCGCCGTGAACGAGGTGCTCGCCTATTCGAACGTCAACGCCGACCTCAAGGGCAGGATCAACGGCCTCAAGGGCGAGCACCTGACCTCGATCTATCTCGGCATGAAGTGGGCCTCGACCATCATGGATCCGTCCAGCTCGGACGAGGTGGCGACGCGCATCACCGCCGGTCTCTCCTCCGACTTCACCGGCTGGCCGCTGGCCTATGACGCCAGCCTGGCGCGCAAGGTCGTGGTGCTGATGACCGACGGGCGCAACACGCATCTGCGCACGATCAAGGACGACCCCTGGGCCGAGCTCGGCTTCGACCACTTCAACGTCACCGAGTCCACGGGCAGCCAGCGGCGCACCCAGAACAACAACGACACCGACGTCACCCGCACCTGGACCGACGCCGACGGCAACTCGATCAGCGAGACCGACGGCGCCGGCAACTGGGCGCTGCGCGACGCCTGCGACGCGTTCAAGGACCGCGCGCCCTCGCGCAACCTGCTCTACACGATCGGCTTCGAGCTGGACGACAGCGACAAGGGCAAGGACGCCAAGAAGGTCCTCTCGACCTGCGCGACCTCGCCCGCCACCACCT
The DNA here is from genome assembly GCA_039820865.1 of Pseudomonadota bacterium. Classification (GTDB taxonomy): domain Bacteria; phylum Pseudomonadota; class Alphaproteobacteria; order Rhodobacterales; family Rhodobacteraceae; genus Thermohalobaculum. Next base: position 538 of record JBCBPG010000601.1, on the reverse strand, counting down.
TCATCGTCGACGGACTGGAGATCGAGACCGCCTTCCAGGCGATCGTCGCCGATCTCGAGAAGCTCCGGCTGACGCAGTGAGGAACCGTCCCATGCGCCCCCTCTCCTCCCGTCTCGCCCGCTTCATCGCCGACCGCCGCGGCGGCGTCGCCACGATGGAGTTCGCGGTCTGCTTCCCCGTCCTCTTCGTCATCATCTTCGCGCTCTTCGAGATCGGCTGGCTGACGACGCGCAGCGTGATGCTCGAGCGCGGGCTCGACATGACGGCGCGCGAGATCCGGGTGGGCACGCTCTCGGGCGCCGACCATGTCGAGCTGAAGCAGGCGGTCTGCCGCAACGCCCCCGCCATCGCCAACTGCGAGCGCGACCTGGTGATCGAACTCGTCGCCTTCAATCCGGCCGCCGCCTATCCCAGCAACCAGCCCAACTGCGTCGACCGCACCGGCAAGGTCGATCCCGTCGTCACCCTGCTGCCCGGCCAGCGCAGCGAGATCATGTTCGTCCGCGCCTGCCTGACCGTCGATGCGCTGCTGCCCGGT
>JBCBPG010000600.1:0-3320 GCA_039820865.1 Pseudomonadota bacterium | reverse complement strand
GCGCCGGAGGCCCCTCGACGTCGCCGTGAGCGCCGGGTCCTTGTGCCAGCCCCCGCGCGGGGCTAGGCGAAGGGTTCGGCGACAGGGTCAGCGACGGGCGGGCAAGATGCTGGATTTCATCCGCAGGGGCGTGAAGTCGATCTTCGCGAAGATACTGCTGGGCCTCCTGGTCGCCAGCTTCGCGGTCTGGGGCATCGGCGACGCCTTCTCGGGCTTCAGCCTCACCAGCCCCGTCGCCAGCGTCGGCGAGCGCGACGTGACCGTCGACACCTACTCCACCTCGCTCCAGCGCCTCCAGTCGCAGCGCTCGCAGGAACGCCGCACCGTCGTCTCGCTCTCCGATCTGCGCCGCTCGGGCGAGGCCGAGGGGCTGCTCCAGCGGCTGATCCGCGACGCCGCCCTCGGCGCCGAGCTCGATGCCCTCGGCGTCACCGCGCCGGACGCGGCGGTGGCCGAGGCGATCACCAACCTGCCCGCCTTCCAGGGCCCCGATGGCGAGTTCTCGGCCCCCGCCTACCGCCAGCTGCTGGCCAACCAGGGCCTCTCGACCGCCGAGTTCGAGGCGCTCCAGCGTGACGAGATCGGCCGCGCCGTCGTCGCCCAGGCCGTCGCCGGCAGCGTGATCGCGCCCCCCGGTGTCGTCGCCCGCATCGCCGCCTACGAGGGCGCGCGCCGCGAGGTCGCCGTCATGACGCTGACCCCCGACATGGCCGAGGTCCCCGCCGCCCCCGACGATGCCACGCTGGCCGCCCATCTCGAGGCCAACCCCGACCGCTTCCGCGAGCCCGAGCGCAAGCACGGCCGGCTCCTGCACATCGACATCCGCGCGCTGGCCGCCGGGATCGAGGTCGACGCCGACGCCGCGCGCGCCGAGTACGAGGCGAGCCGGTCGCAGTTCGTCACCGAGGGCACGGCCGAGATCGACCAGCTGCCCTTCCCCGACCTCGCCGCCGCCGAGGCCGCCGCCGCCGCCATCGCCGGCGGCAAGCCCTTCGAGGAGGCGGTTGCCGATCGCGGCCTCGACCCCGCCGCCGTCGATCTCGGCAGCGTCACCGCCGCCGACCTGCCCGCCCCGGTCGCCGAGGCGGTCTTCGCACTCGACGCTCCCGGCATCGCGGCGCCGGTCGAGACGCTGCTCGGCGCCGCGCTCATCCGCGTGCGCAGCATCACGCCCACGATCACCATCCCGTTTGAGGCGGTGGCCGAGCAGATGGCGCTGCGTGCCGCCGAGCGGGTCGCCAGCGCCCGCATCGCCGAGCTCGCCGGCACCGTCGAGGACCTGCGCGCCGAGGGCCGCACGCTGGAGGAGATCGCCGAGGCGGTCGACGCGGCCGTGATCCGCGCCATCCCCGGCCGGGCCGCCGACAACACCGTCGAGGGCGGCGCCCCGGCCGAGGGCGTGATCGCGCGCAACGACATGGCCGCCGAGCTCGACGAGGCGATCGACGGCGAGGAACGCGACCTCGTGCGCCTCGGCAACGGCGGCTACGTCCTGGTCGTCATCGACCTCATCGAGCCCGCCTTTGTCCCCGATCTCGACGCCATCCGCGACCGCGTCGCCGAGGACTGGACCCTCGAACAGCGTCTTGCCGCCCTCGAGGCCCGCGGCGCGCGCATCGCCGGGACGATTTCGGACAGCACCAGCGTCAGCCTCGCCTCGATCGCCGCCGGCCTCGCCCGCCCGGTCGAGGCGCACGGCCCCTATCGCCGCGTGGGCGACCTCGTCGATCTGCCCGCCGCGCTGATCGACGCAACCTTCGACCTCGAGGCCGGCGGGGCCACCAGCCTGCGCCTGCCCGACGGCAGCGGTGTGATAGTGGCCGAGGTCACCGCCGTGCCCCCGCTCGACCCCGACTTCCTCGCCGCCGCGACCGCCGAGATCGAGCGCGGCTTTGCCACCACCATCGCCCAGGACCAGGTCGCCCGCTTCACCGAGACGCTGCTGGAGCACCACGGCGCCACCATCGACCGCGAGACCATCCAGACGCTGTTCGAGCGCCTCGGCGCCAACGAGGCCCGGGCCTACTGATGACCGCCGACGATCCGCTGCACGCGCCCCTGATCCTGCCGGATCCCGAGACCTTCGCCCGCGCCCATGGCGAGGGTCGCGCCCAGGTCGTCTGGACCGAGCTGGTCACCGACCAGGACACCGCCGTCTCGCTGATGCTGAAGCTGACCGGCGCGCTCGAGAACAGCTTCATGCTGGAGAGCGTGACCGGCGGCGAGGTCCGCGGCCGCTATTCGGTGATCGGCCATGCACCCGACCTGATCTGGCGCTGCCGCGGCGATGCGGCCGAGATCAACCGCGACCCCGCCCGCGCGCCGGACGCCTTCGAGCCCGAGGCGCCTGGTGCCCTCGCCTCGCTCCGCCGCCTGATCGCCGAGAGCGCCATCGACCTGCCCGAGGCGCTGCCGCCCATGGCCGCGGGCCTCTTCGGCTATCTCGGCTATGACATGATCCGCCTGGTCGAGCGGCTGCCCGAACCCAATCCCGACCCGCTCGGCCTGCCGGACGCGGTGTTCCTGCGCCCCTCGCTGGTCGCGATCGTCGACAATGTCCGCGACCAGGTGACCCTCGTCGCCCCCGCTCGCCCCCGTGAGGGCGAGGACGCCGCCGCCGCCTATTCGCAAGCCCGCGACCGGCTCGAGGCCGCCATCGAGGCGCTCGACCGTGCCGAGGACGTCGCCACCGCCGTCACGCCCCTCGGCGCGCCCGGTCCCCGCGACCCGGTCGCCGCACTGGCGGCGCCCCCGGTCTCGAACACGCCGCACGAGGACTATCTCGCGATGGTCGAGCGGGCGAAGGAATACATCCGCGCGGGCGACATCTTCCAGGTCGTGCCCTCGCAGCGCTGGGCGCTGCCGCTCGAGGCCGAGCCCTTCGCGCTCTACCGCGCGCTCCGGCGCACCAATCCCTCGCCCTACATGTTCTTCTTCAACCTCGCCGGCGCCGGGAGCGGCTTCCAGATCGTCGGCGCCAGCCCCGAGATCCTGGTGCGCCTGCGCGACGGCACGGTGACGATCCGCCCCATCGCCGGCACCCGGCCCCGCGGTGCCACCCCGGCCGAGGACAGCGCGCTGGAGGCCGACCTGCTCGCCGATCCCAAGGAGCGGGCCGAGCACCTGATGCTCCTCGACCTCGGCCGCAACGACGTGGGCCGCGTGGCCGAGATCGGCACCGTCGATCCGAACGAACAGTTCACGGTCGAGCGCTACAGCCACGTCATGCACATCGTCTCGAACGTCGACGGGCGGCTGGCCGAGGGCCATGACGCGCTCTCGGCGCTGCTCGCGGGCCTGCCGGCGGGCACCGTGTCGGG
>JBCBPG010000599.1:0-3321 GCA_039820865.1 Pseudomonadota bacterium | reverse complement strand
TTCCAGCCCGAGATCGATGTTCGCCCGCCGCCCGGCCGCGACCAGCAGATGCGTGCCCTCGACCGCCTCGCCGCCGTCCAGCACCAGCCGGATGCCGCCCTCCGTCGCCTCGGCGCGCGCGACCCTGGCGCCCTCGCGGATGTCGATCCCCTCGCCGCGCAGCTTCTCCAGCACCACGGCCGCCATCTCGGGATCGTCGCGGCCGAGCGCCCTGGCCGCCTCCAGCACCGTGACCGTCGAGCCGAGCCGCGCATGGGCCTGCGCCTGCTCCAGCCCGATCGGCCCGCCGCCGATGACCAGCAGGTGGCCGGGCAGGGTGCGGTTCTCCCAGAGGCTCTCGTTGGTCAGGTACGGCACGGTGTCGAGCCCCGGGATCGGCGGCACCATGGGCGAGGACCCGGTCGCGATGACGAAGCGCCGCGCGCGGATCACCTGCCCGCCGGCTGTCACTTCCGTCGGTGAGGTGAACAGGGCCTTGTCGCGGATCACCGTGCAGCCGAGGCCCTCGAAACGCTCCTGGCTGTCATGGGGCGCGATGGTCTCGATCGCCTCGCGCACATGGTCCATCACGGCGCCATAGTCGATCGCGGGTTCGTTCGCCGCCACGCCGAAGGGGGCGCTGGTACGGTGGGCATGGGCCTTCTTGGCCGCGGCCAGGATCGCCTTCGAGGGCACGCAGCCGTAGTTCAGGCAGTCGCCCCCCATCTCGCCCTTCTCGATCAGCACGACCGAGGCGCCCATCTGCACCGCGCCCGCGGCGACCGAAAGGCCGCCGGAGCCGGCGCCGATGATGCAGAGATCGGGGGTCAGGGTCTCGGTCGGGGTGGGTGCGCGCATTGCCGGATCCTCCGGTTGGGAGCGGGTGGAAGCGGTGTCGGTGGGGCAGGGCGCCCCGCCGCACGGGTCGGGGCGGCATGGGCCGGGTGGCGGGTACGGGCCCGGGTAGGGTGCGGGTGGAGAGGGCGGGCCGGGTGCCGGAGGCCGGGTCACCGGCCGCAGGCCCCCCTTCCGTGGGCCCCCCGGGCCGCCGGCGCCGGGCTTCAGGCGGTCTGGTTCAGACGGATCGCTCAGGCGGTCTGGCGGCGGGCGCGGAAGGTCCTGATCGCGACCGGCAGGGCGGCCAGCAGCGCCAGGCCCACCAGCGGGCCCAAGATCTCCGGGCTGAAGATCACGCCCAGGTCCGGGCGCTGCCCCTCGGCGATCAGCGCGCCCACGCCGTTGCCGATCGAGGCATAGACCGCGCCGCCGGGGATGATGCCGACCAGGGTCGTCCAGGCAAAGGTCGTCAGCCGCGTGCCGAGGAAGGCGGGCGCGAGGTTGGCCACGAAGAACGGGATCGCCGGCACCAGGCGCATGATCAGCAGATAGCTGATCTCGCCCTCGCGAAAGCCCTTCTCCATCCGGCCGAGCCAGCCGCCCGCCCGCGCCTTCAGCGCCTCGCCGAGCGAGGTGCGCGCGGCCAGGAACACCAGCGACGCACCGATCGTGGCGCCGAGGACCGAGAGCCCCGTGCCCAGCACCGTGCCGAACAGGAAGCCGCCGGTGATCGTGAACCAGATCGCGCCCGGCACCGAGAACGCCGTGGCCAGCGTGTAGGCCAGCACGAAGACCATCATCGCCACGACGTAGTTGCCGTCACGCCAGGCGATCAGCGCCTCGCGGTTGTCGGCCAGCGTCTCGAAGCTGAGGTAATCGCCGAGAAACCAGACCGCCGTCGCCGCGCCCGCGGCGATCAGCGCGATCGGCAGCCAGCGCATCAGCCCCTGGCGGCCCGGTGACGTCACGGTGGCAGTGGCGGGCGCGGTGGCAGTGGCGGGCGCGGTGGCAGTGGCGGGCGCGGTGGCAGTCGTCGGCGTCTCGGCGGTCTCGCTCATCCGGCTAACCCTCTCGGTCCCGCGGAGCACCATGCTCCGCTGCTGCAGCGCCATATCGGTTTGCCCGCGGCCGTTCCCACCCGCTCTCACGCCGGGTTGAAACGTTGACACACAGACGTCGCGCGCCGCATCCGGCCCGCAGGCCCCATCTGCCCCATTCAGTCTGCGCCATGCAGTCTGCGCCATTCAGCCCGCATCAGGCAGTCTGCACCGCCGACGGCCGAACATGCCAGAGAGCGATTGACCTCGCCGCATCACGGCGTCATACACCGCGCTTCCGAACAAACTGTCGACGCGGCAGGGTCGAAGGGCCCATGCGCGCGAGCCTCCGGGAGAGCCGCGATGAAGCGCCCCTATCAGCCGAGCCGCCTGGTGCGTAAGCACCGCCACGGCTTCCGTGCCCGCATGGCCACCAAGAACGGCCGCAGGATCATCAACCGCCGCCGCCGCCAGGGCCGCAAGCAGCTGTCGGCCTGACGGCGGACGTCGGGCAGGCGCCTGCGGCGCCGTCGGCGCCTCCGGCGGACGACGCCCGGCCTGACGCTGCCCAGCCGGACGACGCCCAGCCTGACGCTGCCCAGCCGGACGACGCCATGCCCGAGCCGGTGCCCGTTCCCGCACATGCCGAGACGGCCAGCGTCGCACCGGTGGCCGAGCGCATCGTGGTGCCTGGGCCCGGCCTCGGGATGCTGAAGAAGCGCCGCGATTTCCTTGCCGCCGCCCGCGCCCGCCGCCATGGCACGCCCGCGATGCTGGTCCAGGCGCGCGAGCGGCGCGGCGAGGAGCGGGCGCGCACCGGCGAGACGGCGCGCGTCGGCTATACCTGTTCCAAGAAGGTCGGCAACGCCGTCACCCGCAACCGCGCCAAGCGCCGGCTGCGGGCCGCGGCGGCGGCCGTGCTGGCACCGGCCGCGCGCGCCGGCTGGGACTATGTCCTGATCGGCCGGGCCGGGGCGACGGTGGCACGCCCCTTCGCCGGCCTCTGCACCGATCTCGCCACGGCGCTCGAACGCCTGCATGCCCCGGCCCGCCCCTCGGGCAAGCGTCGCGGCCCCGCGCGCGAGGCGGCAGGGCACCCGGGCGCCGACCCGGCCGACCGGCCCGCGACCGCGGATGGCGAGGGAGGCCGCCCGTGACCGCCCCCCGGGCGAAAGCCCGTACAGAGCCCGGGGCCAAAGCCCATACAGAGCCCGGGGCCAAAGCCCCTACAGAGCCCGGGGCCCCAGCCCCCACAGAGCCCGGGGCCAAAGCCCGTACAGGGCCCGTCAGCCCGCCTGCCCGCGCCATCGCCCGCCTGCTGGCGCTGCCGATCCGGGCCTACCGCCTGGTCCTCAGCCCCTGGGTCGGGATGCATTGCCGCTTCCGTCCCACCTGCTCGGAATACGGCCTCCAGGCGCTCGAGACCCACGGCCCCTGGCGCGGCAGCTGGCTGATCCTGCGCCGCCTC
>JBCBPG010000598.1:0-3328 GCA_039820865.1 Pseudomonadota bacterium | reverse complement strand
CATGGAGCTCCGGGTAGCCGCCGGGCAGGAAGACGGCGTCGGCCGCCGGATCGGGTGCCTCGTCGGCCAGCGGCGAGAACGGCAGGATCCCGGCGCCGCCCGCCCGCCAGTCGTCGAGGAGGTGGAGATAGGCGAAGGCGAAGGCCTCGTCCGCCGCAACCGCGATGCGCTGGCCGATGGGCGCGAGGCGGCGGATCGGCCCTCCTAGCGCGATCGGGCGCGCGGCGGCCACCAGCGCCGCGAGATCGGTGCCCGCCGCGACGGCCCCGGCCGCGGTGGCGACAAAGCGCTCGAGATCCGGGTGCTCGCCCGCCTGGACGAGGCCGAGATGGCGCGAGGGCAGCGCCAGCGCGGGGTCGCGGCCGAGGACGCCCAGCACCCGGTGGCCCGCGCCCTCGACCCCGCTGCGGAGCGCGCGTTCGTGGCGGGGCGAGGCGACGCGGTTCAGGATCGCCCCCGCGAGGCGGATCTCGGGCCGGAGCGCCGCCAGCCCCGCCAGCGCCAGCGCGGCCGACTGCGCCTGGCGCGCGGCGTCGATCACCATCACCACCGGCACACCCAGCACCGCGGCAAGGTCGCCGGCCGAGCCGCGCCCGTCCGGCGGCGCCCCGTCCAGCACGCCCATCGCGCCCTCGACCACCAGCAGGCCCGGCACCGCTGCCCGGGCCCGCAGCGTGGCCGCGTCCATCGCCCAGGCATCGAGATTGACCGACGCCCGCCCCGTCGCCGCCTCGTGAAAGCGCGGGTCGATGTAGTCAGGCCCGCTCTTGGCACCCGCCACCCGTTGCCCGGCGTCACGGAGCGCCCGCATCAGCCCCAGCGCCACGACCGTCTTGCCCGCACCCGATGTGGGCGCGGCGACCAGCAGGCCACGGGGCATGGCGTTCGGGGTGTCTTGGTCGGTCATCGCTCACGCTCGCGGCTGCAGCCATCAGCCCATGGCCCGCCGGGCCGGCCATGTCTATGCTCGGCCCATGGCGAGGAAGCCCGACGGCGATCTGCGGCACGGCTATACCACGGGCGCCTGCGCGACGGCGGCCGCGAGGGCGGCCTTTGCCGCGCTTCTCGGCCGCGGCTGGCACGACCCCGTCATCACCCTGCCCCGCGGCGAGGTCGTCCCCTTCACGCTGGTCGAGACGGCCGAGGGCCCCGGCTGGGCGCGCGCCGGGGTGCAGAAGGACGCGGGCGACGACCCCGACGTCACCCATGGCGCGACCGTTCTGGCGACCGTCCGCCCTGCGCCCCCGGGCACGGGCGTCGTCTTCCGCGCCGGCCCCGGTGTCGGCACGGTCACGAAACCCGGCCTGCCGATCCCGCCGGGCGAGCCCGCGATCAACCCGGTGCCCCGGGACATGATCCGCCGGACGCTGGCCGAGATCGCCGCCCCCGATGTCCCGCCGGACGTGGAGGTCGAGATCGCGATCCCCGGGGGCGAGGCGCTGGCCGCGCGCACCTGGAACCCGCGGCTCGGCATCGAGGGCGGGCTCTCGATCCTCGGCACCACGGGCATCGTGCGGCCCTATTCCTGCGCCGCCTGGATCGCCTCGATCCATCGCGGCATCGACGTCGCGCGGGCGAACGGCATGGCCCATGCGCTGGCCAGCACGGGTTCGACGTCGGAAGCGGCGGCGCAGGCCCGCTACCGCCTGCCCGCCCATGCGACGCTCGACATGGGGGATTTCGCGGGCGGGATGCTGAAGTATCTCCGCCGCCATCCCCTCCCGCGCCTGACCATCGCCGGCGGCTTCGGCAAGCTCTCCAAGCTGGCGCAGGGGGCGCTCGACCTGCACTCGGCCCGCTCGCAGGTCGATTTCGCCCACCTTGCCGCGCTTGCCGGGCACGCCGGGCTCGACCCTGCGCCGGTCGCGGGGGCGCATACCGCGATGGAGGCGCTGGAGCGCGCCGGGCCGGTGCTGGCCGGTGCCGTCGCCGCGCGGGCGCGCGAGACGGCGCTGGAGGCGCTCGGCGACAGCGGGACCGCGGTCGGTGTCCTGGTCGTCGACCGGGCGGGCCGGATCGTGGGCGAGGCCGACGCGCCCGAGGGCCGCGCCGCGTGAGCGGGACCCGCGTCCTGGTGCTGGCCGGCACGGCCGAGGCGCGGGCGCTCGCAGGGTTGCTCGCCGCCATGCCTGGGCTCAGCGTGATCGCTTCGCTGGCCGGCGCCACCAGCGCGCCGATCGCCTACCCGGTGCCGGTCGCCTCGGGCGGGTTCGGTGGCGCCGGCGGGCTGGCCGGATGGCTCGCGCGCGAGGAGATCCGCGCCCTGGTCGACGCCACCCACCCCTTCGCCACGACCATGCGCCGTCATGCCATCGAGGCCGCGCGCATGGCCGGCGTGCCGCTGCTGCGCCTGGAACGGCCGGGCTGGACGGCCGGCGCCGGCGACCGCTGGCACCGGTTCGCCGGTCTCGACGCGCTGTTGGACGCCCTGCCTGCGGGCGCGTGTGTCTTCGCCACGCTCGGCACCCGCGCGGCCCCCTGCCTGGCGCGGCGCCCCGACGTGTCCTTCCTGCTGCGCGCGGTCGAGCCGCCGCGCGGTGCCCCGCCGAACGTGCGCGTCATCCTCGGCCACCCCGGGACCGACGCCGCGGCGGAACGCGCCCGGATGGAGGCGGGCGCGATCACCCATCTGGCGACGCGCGACGCGGGTGGCGGGGCGGCAGCGGCGAAGCTGGCGGCCGCCCGCGCTCTCGGCCTGCCGGTGTACATGGTGGCGCGCCCGCCTCCGCCGGACCGGTCCGCCTACGATGCGCCACCCGTCGCCACCCCGGCCGAGGCCGCCCGGTGGATCGCCGCCCGGCAGTCCCGCGACCGCCCGGGAGCCGCAGCCTCGAGCCACCCCCGAGCCAATCCTGATCCCGCGTGAAGCGCAGCGGCATCGGGCGCGGCCGCATGCCGACCCACGGCCGGGCGGCCGAAGCAAGGATCGGCGCCGTCAGCCCTCCGGCTCGAAGGCTGCCCAGGGATCGGGGTCGTCCCAGCCGAACATCGACCAGGTGCGCCGCATATGCTCGGGCAGCGGGGCCGCGAGCACCAGGCGCCGTCCCGTCGCCGGGTGCGCCAGCGCAAGGGCGGCGGCATGCAGGTGCAGCTTGCGGCTCACCCCCTGACCCAGGCTCGCGCCCCAGCCGTCGCCGGCGTTCTCCTGCCCACGCCCGCCATAACGCCCGTCCCCTGCCACCGGCGTGCCCAGGGCCGCCAGATGCGCGCGGATCTGGTGCTTGCGCCCGGTCACCGGCCGCGCGAGGACGGCCGAGGCGCGCCCGCCCGCCGTCTCCAGCACGCGGTAGTCGGTGCGCGCGGCCTGGGCACCCGGCGGCGCCTCGAT
>JBCBPG010000597.1:0-3329 GCA_039820865.1 Pseudomonadota bacterium | reverse complement strand
GGCTGCCCGGTGGCTGACCGGTGGCTGCCCGGTGCGCGACGATGGCCAGCCAGGGCGCCGCGGCGCGATGCGTGCCGCCGCGCCACCCTCTCCGGGGGCCGAGCCACCAGCAAAGCTCCCGGGGCGGGCCGGGCCGCGACCGACAGCGCGGCCCGGCCCCTGACCATCGGCGCGCCGCGGTGCAACCGTTGCGCCGCCGCCGTCGCGCATCCGGCCGATCCGGGGATGATCGGGACCCCAGCTGTCAACCGCCGGCCGCCCCGGAGATGCCCATGGAAACCCTCGCCAGGATCCCGGTCTGGTTCGCCGGCACCGCGCTGGCGGTCATCGCGGCCGCCTTCGTCTACATCCTCGCGGCCGAGCCGAGGCGTTTCGAGTTCGCGGGCCTGACCTTCGGCTTTCCCGACCGGACCGACCGCACGCTGGCCGGCAGCGTGATCGCCTTCCGCCGCGACACGCGCGAGGCGGGCGCGCCCTGTCCCGATGGCTGGACGGTCTTCGAGCCCGCGATCGGGCGCATGGTGCTGGGCGCGCGTGCGCCGCTGAACGACGGCGGCGACGGGCCCCGTGCGCTGCGCCCCGCCCAGCCCGAGGACCCGGCAGGTGGCGTCGGCGGTGCCGAGACCGTGACGCTCAAGCTGGCCGAGATGCCCGCGCACAGCCATTCGAGCGGCGGCACGAACGGCGCAGTGCTGCGCTATCGCGACGGCGACCGCTCCTTCGACTTCTCGGACGAGGGCGGGCAGTCCTTCTCCTGGGCGCGGCTTGCGAGCAGCGGCGGCGGGGCGGCGCACGAGAACATGCCGCCCTTCGTCGCGCTCTACCTCTGCACGCCCGACGGGGGCTGAAGACGCATCATCGTCGGTCCCCTGCCCTCCCGCGTCAGGCTACCTCCCCAACGGTCAAGAATCGCCGAACGCTGCCCGATGTTCCGCGCAACGTCCCGGGCGCCGCTCACCGTCCCTTCACCGAGTCGGGTCTATCCTGACGCGGGAGGGAAGGGATCGCGACGAGTGGCCAGCTGACCGACCCCGGCCATCCCGGCCCGACGGCGGCTGCGACATGGTGGTCCCGTCCGCACCCGACGCGTGGCGCATCGGCGTCTTGGTCTTGCGGCGCGTCCCGCTATGCTGCAGGTGCAGGCGAAAGCGAGAGGCGGGCCGCGGCTTCCATGAGCGAGAGCGAGACGAGCGCCCGGAAGGGCGCAGCAGGGGACGCGGCCGGGGCCGCGACCACCCATTTCGGCGCCGAGACGATCCCGGAGAGCGAGAAGGCCGGCCGCGTGCACGGCGTCTTCTCCTCGGTCGCTGCGCGCTATGACCTGATGAACGACCTGATGTCGGGCGGCATCCACCGTCTGTGGAAGGACGAGATGGTGCGCTGGCTGGCGCCCAGGCCCGGCTGGCGGGTGCTGGACGTCGCGGGCGGCACGGGCGACATCGCCTTCCGAACGTTGGGCGCGATGAAGGGCGAGGGCCACGTCACCGTCTGCGACCTGACCGAGGCGATGCTGGTCGAGGGCGAGCGTCGCGCGGTGGCCAGGGGGCTGCAGGGGCTCGACTGGGTGGTGGGCGACGCGATGGCGCTGCCCTTTCCCGATCGCAGCTTCGACGCCTACACCATCGCCTTCGGCATCCGGAACGTCACCCGGCCCGAGGTCGCGCTGGCCGAGGCCTATCGCGTGCTGAAGCCCGGCGGGCGCTTCCTCTGCCTCGAGTTCAGCCGCGTCACGCCACCCATGCTGCGCGCGGCCTATGACGCCTACAGCTACAACGTCATCCCGCGCATGGGCGAGGCGGTGACGGGCGACCGCGACAGCTACCAGTACCTGGTCGAGAGCATCCGCCGCTTCCCCGACCAGGCGCGCTTCGAGGCGATGGTGCGCGAGGCGGGCTTCGGGCGCGCGAGCCACCGCAACATGACGCTCGGCGTCGCCGCGCTGCACTCCGGCTGGCGGCTCTGAGCCGCCGATGTTCCGCGCGCCCTGGCATCTCTGGCGCCTTGCCCGCACCGCGGCGACCTTCGAGCGGGCCGGCGCGCTGGCGGTCATCCTCGCGACGCTGCCGATCCCGCGTCCCGCGGCGGTGGCGATCCGCGCCTTCGGCCGGCTCTTCGGGCTCCTCGGCGCGCGGGGCGATGCCTCGCTGCCGCCGGTGGCGCGCGCCTGCCAGGCGATGGGCCCGGCCTATGTGAAGTTCGGCCAGATCCTTTCGACCCGTCCCGACATCGTGGGCAAGGAGATCGTCGCCCAGCTTCGCGTGCTGCAGGACCGCCTGCCCCCCTTCAGCATGGAGGAGGCGCGCGCGGTCATCGCGTACGAGCTGGGCGAGGGCGCCTGGGAGAGCATCGCCGATCTCGGCCCCCCGGTCGCCGCCGCCTCGATCGCTCAGGTGCACCCTGCGACCTGGGCGCCGACCGGGCGCAAGGTGGCGATCAAGGTGCTGAGGCCCAACGTCGCCGCCCAGTTCCGCGCCGATATCGGCAGCTTCTACTTCATCGCAGGCGCCGTCGACCTGATCGCCCCCTTCGCGCGACGGCTGCGCCCGCGCGACGTCGTCCGCCACTTCGAGAGCGTGGTGCTGACCGAGCTGGACCTGCGCCTCGAGGCGGCCTCGGCCAGCCAGTTCCGCGACAACACCGCCGATGACCGCCGCTTCCACGTCCCCACCGTCTACTGGGAGGGCACGGGGCGGCGGGTGCTGACGCTGGAATGGGTCGAGGGCCTGCCGCTCGACCGCGAGGCGGTGATGGCGTCGGGGAACGACTGCGAGGAACTGGCGATCCGGCTCCTGCAGACCTTCCTCAACCATGCGCTGCGCGACGGGTTCTTCCACGCCGACATGCACCAGGGAAACCTGCGCATGGCCGAGGACGGCGGGATCATCGCGCTGGATTTCGGCATCATGGGCCGGCTGGACGCGATCACCCGGCGCCATTTCGCCGAGATCATCTACGGCTTCATCACCCGGGATTACCGCCGCGTGGCCGAGGTGCATATCGAGGCCGGCTACGTGCCGGCCGACCGCGACGTGGACGAGTTCGCGCTGGCGCTGCGGTCGATCGCTGAGCCGATCTTCGGCCAGGACGTCAGCCGCATCTCGATGGCGCGCCTGGTCGCCTATCTCCTCGAGACGACCGAGCGCTTCGGCATGGAGACGCGGACCGAGCTGATCCTGCTCCAGCGCACCATGCTGGTGGTCGAGGGCGTGGCCCGCTCGATCGATCCCCGCTGCAACATCTGGGAGGCCGCGCGCCCCGTGGTGCAGGCCTGGATCGAGGAGCGCCTCGGCCCCCGCCAGGCCGTGCGCGACGCGCGCGACAGCCTGATG
>JBCBPG010000596.1:0-3335 GCA_039820865.1 Pseudomonadota bacterium | reverse complement strand
GCGAAGACGCGCTCGATGCCGCCGCGCGCGACCCCTACAGCCCCGATCCCGAGCTGATGCTCGCCGGCCGGATCCTCGTGCTCATGCACTACCTGATGGAGATCCAGGAGGAGTAGCTCACCACCAGCCGAAGGCCCGGGCGAGGGCGCCGGGCGCCTCGCGGCGGCGCATGTGCGCGCGCACCTCAGCGGGCAGCGGCCAGGCGTCGCGGTCGATGCCGGTGAGCGGGCCCGGCGCCTGGCCGGCCCAGGCGTGCTCCCAGAGCTCGCGGTGCAGGCGGATCCCGATCTCGCGAAGCGCGGCGTCGACGACGGCGCGCTTCTCGGCCAGGCGGGCCTCGAGCTCGGCCGCGCGGCGTACCTCGCCGGACCTGAGGCGCAGCGCGGCGCGGACGATCCGCCCCGCCTCGCCCCAGGCCGCGCGCCCCGTCGACAGCGCGAGCCAGAGGACCAGCGTCGCCAGCCACCCCGCACCGAGAGCGACACCGAGGCCCGCGCCAAGCGCCGGGGTGCCGAGGCCGAACCAGCCGCGCTCGGCCTTCGCACGGCGCTCGGCGACGATCTCCTCGGCCAGCACGCCATACAGACGGTCGAACTCGGCCGCGAAGCTTTCGCGCAGGCGCCGCGCGAAGACATGGCGCTCGAAATCCCGCCGCCCCGCCCAGACGCTGAGGACGGGGCGCACGAAAAGGCCCCGCTGGCTCTCGGCCATGAAGGCGTGGAAGTCGATCAGGATCGCGTAGTCCTCGGCCCCCGGCCCGTCATGGACGAGGTAGACGGTGACCGGCGCGGGGCGGGTCAGCGAGACGTCCGGCAGCGCGCGCCGCAGCCCGCGGCGGAGGCGCCCGATCCCGTCTCCGACACTGGTCAGCCAGTCGCGCATGCCGCTCCCCCTTCGACGGGATAAAGGGTGCGGGTGGCCTCGGCGCCAGTCCCGGCTCAGCCCTCGATCGGGGCGATCCGGCCCTCCCGCCAGCGGTGGAGGGCGGGCGAGATCGCATGGGCGTTGTCGCGGAAGATCGAGGCGGCCATGCCGGCGATGTCGTCCTGCACCGCCGCCTCGTCCGGCCCCACCAGCAGGACGTCGCGGGTCGGCACGGCGAAGACCATCGCCGCGCCATGGCGCTGGCGCATCGCGTCCCAGAAGGCATCGACGACGACCAGGCTGGATTCGTAGACGCCCCCGCCCATGGGCATCGTGACGCGACCGAGCGACTGGTAGTCCGGCGGCCCCATGATCGCCATCACCTGGCCCGCCGCCCGGTCGTGCAGCGCATCGGCGGGCACGCCGAGCGCCGCGACCTCGTCCGGCGTGACGTGGCGCATGTAGCGCGGCGCATCGAGCGAGAGGACCTGGTGCAGATCGCCCGCGATCGGGCGCGAGACGGTGTGGCCGGCGAGCTCGGGGTCGGTCACGAGGTCGCCATGGCGCACGGTCGCGATCAGCCGGTCGAGCGGGGGCAGCCTGGGATCCGGCCCGCCGAGCTCGGCCAGGCTGTCGGCGAGGCTGTCGAGATAGCTCTCGCAGACGGCCTCGAGCGTCTCGTGCCCGGCGGCGTAGCGGGCGAAGGCGTTGTCGAGCCGGGCGACCGAGTGATCGTCGCCCACCTCGATGCGGAGGGTCAGCGGCCCGGTCGCCTCGATGCGGGCGCCGGGGAGGCGGCGTGCGATCACGCTCTCGACATGCCGGCGGAAGGAACCCCGGCCCATGGTCGAGCCGCCGAAGAGCCTGCCAAGCGTACCCAGCATGGACACCGCCTTTCCCATGGTGGACCTGCCCTGCCCGGGGGTGGCGGCGAACTGTGGCACTCTCATGGCCAGCCGGTGCCAGGCGGAATCGCGGCTGGTCGCCGCGATGGGTCTTTCGGGGACGCCCGGGTCGGGCGTGCGGCCCCGGCCCGCCGGCCGCGCAGCGAGCGAGGGGTGCGCGCTGCGCGCAGTGCCGGGGGCCGGCCTCACATCCGGAAGACGCCGAAGCGGGTCTCGGGGACGGGGGCGTTGAGGGCGGCGGCGAAGGAGAGGGCGAGCGCCTCGCGGGTGCGCCCGGGCATCAGGATGCCGTCGTCCCAGAGGCGGGCCGAGGCGTAGAGCGGGTGCGACTGCTCCTCGAACTGGGCGAGGACGGGGGCCTTGAAGGCGGCCTCCTCGTCCTCGGACCAGGTGCCGCCGGCGCGCTCGATCCCGTCGCGGCGCACCGTCGCCAGCACGCCCGCCGCCTGGTAGCCGCCCATCACCGAGATCCGCGCATTGGGCCAGGTCCACAGGAACCGCGGATCATAGGCCCGCCCGCACATGCCGTAGTTTCCCGCCCCGAAGCTGCCGCCCACGATCAGCGTGATCTTCGGCACGGCGGCGCAGGAGACGGCGGCGACCAGCTTGGCGCCGTGGCGCGCGATCCCCTCGGCCTCGTAGCGCCGGCCCACCATGAAACCGGTGACGTTCTGCAGGAACAGGAGCGGGGTGCGCCGCTGGCAGCAGAGCTCGACGAAATGGGCGCCCTTCACCGCGCTCTCGGAATAGAGGATGCCGTTATTGGCGACGATCCCGACCTCGATGCCGTGGATCTCGGCAAAGCCGGTGACCAGCGTCTCGCCATAGCGCGCCTTGAACGGGTCGAAGCGCGAGCCGTCGGCGAGGCGGGCGACGATCTCCAGCGCATCGACGGGCACGCGGGTGTCGGGGGGCAGGATGCCGGCGATCTCGGCCGGGTCGTAGGCGGGGGCCTCGCCTGCGGGCAGCGGCAGGGCCGGCCCGCCCGCGGCGCCGAGGCGGGCGACCGCGCGACGGGCGAGCGCCAGCGCATGGGCATCGTCCTCGGCCAGGTGGTCGGCGACGCCCGAGAGGCGGGTATGGACATCGCCGCCGCCCAGGTCCTCGGCCGTGACCTCCTCGCCCGTGGCGGCCTTCACCAGCGGCGGGCCGGCGAGGAAGATCGTCCCCTGGCCGCCCACGATGATCGCCTCGTCCGCCATCGCCGGCACATAGGCCCCGCCCGCGGTGCAGGAGCCCATGACGACCGCGATCTGCGGGATGCCGGCCGCCGACATCCGCGCCTGGTTGAAGAAGATGCGCCCGAAATGGTCGCGATCGGGAAAGACCTCGTCCTGGTGGGGCAGGTTGGCGCCGCCCGAATCGACCAGGTAGACGCAGGGCAGCCGGCAGGCCTCGGCGATCGCCTGGGCGCGCAGGTGTTTCTTCACGGTCATGGGGAAATAGGTGCCGCCCTTCACGCTGGCGTCGTTGGCGACGACCATGACCTGGCGCCCCTCGACCCGGCCCACGCCCGCGACCACGCCCGCCGCCGGCGCCTGCCCGTCGTAGAGGCCGTGGGCCGCG
>JBCBPG010000595.1:0-3336 GCA_039820865.1 Pseudomonadota bacterium | reverse complement strand
CGTCGCCGGCGAGGCGGCGGACGATCTTGCCGAGCCGGCGTGCGCCGTCGTCCGGGCTCTTGCACTGGCCGGCGATCCAGCGGCCGAAGGCGGCGATCTCGTCCGCCTCGTCCTGGTCTGCCTGGAACACCGCGCGCGCTTCGTTGGCAATCGCCTTGATCTCGTCGCGCGACAGCGGGCCGTCCATGCTGGCGATCGCCGCCATGACGCCGGCTGCGGCCAGGCGCGCATCCTCGACGCAGTCGGCCGGGTGCTTGTCCGACCTGCGGCGATAGGCGAAGCGGCGCGCGGCGGCGCGCACCCCGTCGGCGGCGTCGATCAGTTCGCCGGCCGCCTCGCTCACCATCTTGAACCGCCAGTACCAGATCCCGACCGCCGCCACGATCCCGAGAAGCATCAACAAAATCGGCATGAAATTGGTCCCCACCAGTTGAGTGTGGACCGAGGTTAACAGCGCTTTGGGGCGACCGCGTGTCGCGGCGCAGCATTCAGCCCCTGACCAGCACCGGTTCCTTGCCGATGGTGGTGGGGTCGTCGAGGCAGCGGACGAGGTAGTCGGCGGTGTCGGCGCGGCTGACGAGGCCGTTGCGCCAGGTGTCGGCGGTCTCGAGGACCTTGTAGCTGCCCGAGGCCTTCCAGTTGGTCAGGATCACCGGGCGCGCGATGGTCCAGTCGGTGTCGCTCGCCTTGACCAGCGCCTCCTGGCGGCCCTTGTCCGCGTAGATCCGGCCGAGGACGGCGCCGTGGCCAAGACGCTCCAGCGCGCTCATCGCCGCCCGGCTGTCGCCCGCGCCGAAGCCGGTGACCAGGATCAGCCGGCGCACGCCCTTTGCCGCCATCGCCTCCAGCAGGACGGCGGTGGTGCGGCTGAAGAAGTCGACATCGCCGAACACCGTCTCGCGGTTGATCGCCACGCCGAGGGCGTAGATGACGGCGTCCACCCCATCGAGCGCTGCGGCGACGGCGGCGGGGTCGAGCGCGTCGCCGGCGTGAGGCTCGAGCGCCTCGTGCTCGATTCCCAAGCGCTCGATCCGCCGGGCCATCGCCCGCACGCGGTGGCCGGCCGCCAGCGCCGCCTCGACCGCCGCAAGCCCGATCCCCTGCGTCGCGCCCATCACCAGGACATGGGCCATGGCGGCCTCCTTTTCTCCCGCCTCAGACGGTCATCAGGCGGCCGTCAGGCTGTCGCCTCAGGCGGCCACAGGGTTGAGGCGCACCATCGTGAAGTTGAGGTAGCCCGCGAAGCTGACCCAGACGAGATAGGGCGCCAGCAGCCAGCCGGCCGTGGCCGAGAGCGGGAAGAACATCGCCATGGTCGCGACGATCGAGAGCCAGAGCATGCCGAGCTCGATCAGCGCCCAGTCCATCCGTCTCAGCCCGAAGAACACCCAGGACCAGGCGAAGTTGAAGCCGAGGTGGATGAAAAACACCGCGAAGGCCGCCGCCCCCGCCGACCAGCCGACCTGGCGCCAGACCAGGAAGGCCGAGGCCGCGATCATGCAGTAGAGCGGCGTCCAGACCAGCGGGAACACCCAGTTGGGCGGCCGCCAGGAGGGGTGGTTCAGCCGCTCGTACCACTCGCCCGGCGGGAACAGCCCGCCCGACGCGGCGGCGGCGAAGCTGGCGATCACGAAGACGGTGAGGGCGAAGGCGGTTTCCATGGACCTCTCCGGTGCCGGGGCGCGGTGGGGAGACAGCGCTTCGCCCGCGATGCCGCGTGGCGCCGCCCTTGTATCGCCACCCTGCGCTGCAAGGTAACAGCGGGTGCCGCGTGTCAAGGCGATGGTGGCAAGGAGGGGTGATATCGCAGGAGCCCGGCGTGACTGCGTCATGTGGCAAATCGCATTGCCACTGTCTGTTGTGACACTTATTCTAGTTGGCCGACCCTCAACCGTGGCGACGGACCACGGGCGGGTTGGGAGGACGAACCGGGACTGAACGGAGCAGGCCGGCGGTGACAGGGATGAAGGACCAGGCACCCGATCGCGTGCGGGGGACGGGGCGGCAGCGGATGCCGAACGCCGTTGTGGGCTTGGCGGCGGCCGGCGGGCCGGCCGAGGGCAGCCAGACACAAGGGCATGGCGCCCCGCGACATCAGCTATTCCTTCTACGGCCGCTCGCGCGCCGCGCGCGCCGTGATCCGGTCGATCGAGAACCTGACCGGGCGCCCGCGGCTCTTGCGCATGGCCGACGGCTACGAGCGCGACGTGGCCGAGGGGCGGAACTTCTGGGAGGTGATGCGCGAGCGCTATCGCATCACGCTCGAGTTCGGCGGCAACGGGCTGGCCGGGATCCCGCGCGAGGGTCCGCTGGTGATCGTCGCCAACCACCCCTACGGCATCCTCGACGGGCTGGCGATGGGGCGGGTGCTGTCGGAGACGCGGGGCGATTTCAAGATCATCGCCCATGTCGTGTTCCGCCGGGCCGAGGACCTCAAGGACATCATCCTGCCGATCGACTTCGGCGAGACCAAGCAGGCGCAGCGCACCAACATCCAGACCCGCAAGGAGGCGCTGGCCTACCTGGCGGGCGGCGGCGCGATCGGCATCTTTCCGGGCGGCACGGTCTCGACCGCGGCCAAGCCGTTCTCGCGCGCCGCGGATCCCGAGTGGAAGACCTTCACCGCCAAGATGATCGGCAAGTCCGGCGCGACGGTGGTGCCGATCTATTTCGAGGGATCGAACAGCCGGCTGTTCCAGATCGCCTCGCACCTGCACCAGACGCTGCGCACCGCGCTGCTGATCAACGAGTTCGAGAGCCGCGTCTCCACGCCCGTGCGCCTCGTCGTCGGCGACCCGATCCCGCCCGCCGAGATCGAGGCCCGCGCCAGGGACCCCCGCGCGATGATGGACTACCTCCGCCGCCAGACCTACGCCATGGGCCCCCGCAAGGTCCGCGACGCCGCCCCCGGCCTCTACCTCGGCTGAGGCCGGAGGGGCCCGGGGACACGAAGACGCCCGACACCGCGCTTTCCAGCCTCGACGCACGGCGGCTCGGGACCCTCGCCGGCGAGTCCCCGATCGAGGCTACGCTTGAGGGTCTCGACCCGAGCCTGGCGTGACTGTTGGCGCAGCGCGAACCACGCGACCCTGCGCCAGGATCTCGATGGCATGACGGTAGCCGGACCCGCGACGCCGGAGAACGCCATGCGCGCGGCGCTGACAGGGCACATGGTCCTGTCGACGCTACACACCAACACCCCCGAGGCCGCGGTGGACCGGCTGAAGGATCTGGGCGTGCCGGGGTGCCTGATCGAGGGGACTCTGAGGGGGGTGTTGGGGCAGCGGTTGGTCGAGCGTAGTAATGAAGCCCTTCGCAATGTTCAGGCCGCATTGT
>JBCBPG010000594.1:0-3344 GCA_039820865.1 Pseudomonadota bacterium | reverse complement strand
GGGCCGATGCGGTAGCCGGCCGAGGTGATGACGTCGTCGGTACGCGCGGCGAAGCGGAAGACGCCGGCCTCGTCCATCGCCGCCTCGTCGCCCGTCAGCATCCAGTCGCCGCGGAACTTGGCGGCCGTCTTCTCCGGCTGGTTCCAGTAGGCGAGGAACATGGCGGCATCGCCGCGGCGGATGGCCAGCTCGCCGGTCTCGCCGGGGGCGAGCGGCAGGGTGCCCTCGGGGCCGAGCACCGCGACGTCCGAGCCCGGGAAGGCGCGCCCCATGGCGCCCGGCACGACCGGCGCGGTGGTCTCGTGGTTGCCGATGACGAGATTGCATTCGGTCTGGCCGTAGAACTCGTGGATCGTGAGGCCCAGCGCCTCGCGCCCCCAGTCGAGCGTGCCGGCGCCGAGGCTCTCGCCACCCGAACCGACGCTGCGCAGTCGCGCGCCGAAGCGGCGGGGATCGGGGACGGCCTGCATCAGGCGGAGCGCCGTCGGCGGGATGAAGGCGTTGCGGACCCCGTGCTCGGCCATCAGGCGGAGGGCGTGCTCGGGGTCGAACTTCTCCATGCGGTGCGCGACCAGCGGCACGCCGTCCCGCAGCGCCGGCAGCGCCATGTTGCAGAGCCCGCCGATCCAGGCCCAGTCGGCCGGCGTCCAGGCAAGATCGCCCGGCCGGGGGAAGTCGCCATGGGTCAGCCGCACGCCCGGCTCGTGGCCGATCAGCACCCGGTGGGCGTGGAGCGCGCCCTTGGCCGGCCCCGTGGTGCCGGAGGTGTAGGAGATGAAGGCCGGGTCGTCGGGCCCGGTCTCGGCGATGCGCAGGCTCTCGCGCGCCTTGCCGAGCTCCTGCCAGAAGCCCCAGGCCTCGGGGCCCGGGCGGTCGACCGAGAAGACGGTGGCAAGCTCGGGCAGCCGGGCGCGCAGGTCGTTGACCTTTTCGAGATTGGCGTCGTCGGTCACGACCGCCCTGACGCCGCTGTCGCCCAGCCGGTGCGCCAGCGCGTCCTCGCCGAAGAGCGTGAAGACCGGCACGACGATCACGCCCAGCATGTAGCAGGCGAGGTGGCTGATGATCGTCTCGGGCATCTGCGGCAGCAGGAGGCCGAGGCGGTCGCCGCGCTGCAGGCCGTGGCCCTCGAGCGCGTTGGCGAAGCGCGCGGCCGCGCGGGAGAGCTGGATGTAGCTGTAGTCGCGGCGCTGGCCATCGGGGCGGAGGTAGATGAGCGCGAGGCGGTCAGGCTCGGTCCGTGCCCATTTCTCGCAGACATCCCAGGCGATGTTGCAGCGCGCCGGCAGGGTCCAGCGATGCGCCGCCCGCAGCCTGCCCCAGGACGTGCCGGCATGGACGTCGCCGTCGGTGCCCGCGGCGGTGGACGTCGCAGGCTCGTCCATGGCGTCCTCCCCAGGTGCTGCGCGCCTGCCCCGCGGCGGATGACGGCGGCGGATGACGGCGCCGGGTGGCAGGGCCGCGAGGCTATGCCACCGGGGCGCGGGCGACAACATGGACGCCCGCGGTGGCGCCTCTCGCGGCATCGGCCCGGCGTGTCTCGCGCAGCGCCGGCCGGCCGCCAGCGGGCTCAGCCCGGCCTGGTCCCGGCGAAGGGGGCGAGGGTGGCGGCGCGGGCGGCATGGGCGGCGAGGCCCGGGCAGCGGCGCGCGATCTCCAGCTGCGGGCCGGTATGCGCGACGAAGTCGCTCAGGCAGGCGACGGCGATGTCGCTGCCGTCGGGCGCCTCGCCACCCCAGAAGGCGGCCGGCGCCTCCTGCTCGAGAAGGTCGAGCCCGCCGTTAACTTGGGCGGAAAGGTGGGCGATCCAGTCGGCCCAGCGATAGGCCTCCGGGCGGCGCACGGCCTCGTAGAACAGCGCCACGGCCTTGTCCGTCGTGGCCGAGGCGACGGCGATGCGCGCCATGGTGGCCCGGCGTGCCTCGCCCGCCGCGGGGACCAGCCGGCGGTCGGGCGCGGTCTCGTCCAGCCAGTCGCAGATGGCGAAGCATTCGCAAAGCATTGCCCCGTCGTGGTTAACCAGCGTGGGCACGCGCGCGAGCGGATTGACCGCGCGCAGCGTCTCGCGATCGGCGGGATCGGTCATCGCGACGGGCCGCCGCTCGACCTCGCGCCCCTGCAGCGCCATCCAGATCGCCACGCGCCGGGTAAAGGGTGACAGGTCGCGTCCATAGAGAATCATTCGTCAGTTCCTCTGCCACAGTTTCGCCACAAGTCCGAACCTTCCATGCGGTGGATACTCTCGCATCAAGTTGTTTTGATTAGTAAACTTTTGATTAACCAGTTGCAAATTGCGTCAAAGTCTCGCCGGCAATCCCCGATATCCAATGCGCAAGTTAATTTCGTCGCGATCGTCAACCATGGGGGAAGAGTAATGGAAATGATCAACCGGCGGCAGGCTTTGTACCTGGGCCTCGGCGGGACGGTGCTGGCGACCGGCCTTGTCGGCGGCGTCGCCATCGCGAATGCCGAGACGATCCAGAAGCTGGCGGCGCTCCATCGCATGGAGGTGCTGCTCGAGCGGATGATGAAGGATGCCTGCCTGGTCGACATGGGCATCGACACCGCCGATGCGGCCGCGCAGCTCGTGTCGGCGCGCGCGCAGTTCGACGAGAACATGAACACCATGATGGTGCTCGTCGCCAAGCTCGACTCGAAGAACCCGCGCGTCAAGCGGTTGCAGAGCGAGATCGGGCGCAAGCGCGGCAAGTGGCAGCTGTTCGAGCGGCAGGTGCAGAAGGCGCTGATCCTGGCCGAGGACCCCGCGGCGCCCAAGGCCGACATCACGGCCATGCGCCTGCAGAAGACCGGCCTGATCAAGGCGATCGACAGCGCCTACAAGCTGGTCAAGCGCGACCTCGCCAAGTCGGGCGCGGCGACGATGGGCGAGTTGATGGCCGAGCACCAGCATTTCGGCGATCTCTTCCTGGCCGAGCGGCTGGTCGAGGAGACCTGCGCGGTCGCCTATCTCGACAGTGACGAGGCGCGCCAGCGCCTGGCGATGACGCTGATGTCGTTCACCACCCAGCTCGACCGCCATGCCGACAACCCGCTGGTCCATGCCGCGGTCAAGAAGCTGGACCCGGTCTGGCGCGCCGAGCTGCCGGCGATCGCCGAGGTCGTCAAGGGTGGCCAGCTCGGGGACGAGGCGCTGGCCCGCCTGGCCGTCCTGTCGCGCGACTGGGCGCTGGCCGTGGACGACGCCGCCGTTTCCAACTGACGCCCGTGGCGACCCTTTCCAACTGACGCCCATGGCGACCCTTTCCAACTGACGCCGATGGCGACCGGCCCCCGTCCGGCCGCCATCCCCTGACCACAGCCGGCCGGCGCGCCCCCGACAGCGC
>JBCBPG010000593.1:0-3346 GCA_039820865.1 Pseudomonadota bacterium | reverse complement strand
CGGCGGCCGGGCGCGCTGCCGGCGCCCGTCTCACGCGCATCGCGGGGGCCGCGCAGGTAGTGCAGTTCCGGCCGGTAGGGGCGCAGGAACGCGCGGTCGATCAAGCGCCAGATCAGGCCGGCGACGCCCGCCGGTCGCGGCTCGCCCGGCACGCCCCCCTCCGACCGGATCCCGCCAACCCGGATCCCGCCAGCCCGCACCCCGCCGTCGCCGGCCTGCCCTGCCCCGCCGTCCCGTCCCGTCCGACGCCTGCGTGCCGCCGCCATGCCTCGCCCCTGCCCCTGATGACCGTCGCCGGCCCGCCGCCACGACGTCGCCCCGGCCACCATCCTGCCCGCGGCAGGTGTGGATTTCGTTCCCGCACCGTTGTGCACTGCGGAAAAGGCGGCGGAGAGGCGCGGGGAAGGCGCCCGTAAGGAGACGCTCCAGTAGGGGAGGCTCAACCCCGGCGGGTGACGTAGATCGGCGAGGTCCAGGCGCGCACCCCGTCGGTCTGGGTCAGGCGCAGGAAGATCGGGTTGTCGGCCTCGGCCTCCAGCGCGTCGATGCGGAGCGAGGCGGTCAGGCGCCGCTCCTCCAGCCGCTCGGGCAGGCGCATGAGCTTTGCGAAGACCGGCAGGACGCCGGGGTTGGGATCGGCCGCGACAACGGTGTCCTCGAACCCGATGGCGTCGAGGTCGAGCGTGGCGCTGACCGGCCCGGTCTCGAGCGCGATGCGCCCGCCGGGGCCGGTGAGTTGCGCGTCGAAGCCCGCGAAATTGCCCGTCGTGACCGACTGCCAGCGCAGCCCCGTGCCCTGGCGGGTCAGCGTGCGGGCGGGGTTGAAGAAGTTGATCGGCGTGACCTCGGCCACCCCGGCGCCCTCGAAGGTCGCACCGCCGTCCCAGAGGATCTGGCGGAAGCGGCCGCGATACTTGGCGCCCTCCCACACGACGCGGAGGCGGTTGGCGAGATCGGCCTCGGTGTAGGTGCGCAAGGTCTTGAGCAGCGTGCGGCCGTTGAAGACCTCGACCCGCTCGATGGGGGCGGAGGCGAGGATGTCGAGGTCGAGCGTCAGGCCCCCTTGGGGAAGCACCGCGATGTCGCCCATCCGCGCCTCGCGCGCGGGCGTGCCGGTCGAGGGCAGGATAGCGGGGTCGTCGTGGTGGATCGTGGCCTCGGCATCGAAGCGGGCGGTGACGTCGATCACCATGCGCCCGTGCGGCCCGCCGGTGGTGGCGTAGTGGCGGCGATGGGCCAGCGCCTCGAGGATCTCGCTGCGCGAGAGGTCGCGGACGAGATAGCAGGTGAGCCCGCCGATCGCGCCGAAGAGCGAGACGCCGGGATAGCTGGCGCCCGGCCGTCCCTTGTGCCCGTCGGAGTTCGCCACGATGCCCACGCGGTAGCCGCGGTCGAAGGCGTCGTGCAGCAGCCACTCGAACGTGCCCCAGGAGGAGTGGATCTCGATCGCCTTCTCGAAGCGCCCGTCATGGGCATAGGCGATGTCGGCATAGCGCCCGCCGCAATGGGCGATCATGGCGGCGTCCCATTCGCCCGCCTCGGCCAGCGCGGCGAAGAGGTCGCGGGCGGTGGCGCAGTCGGTGTCGATGTCGCGGTGGTCGGCGATCAGCGCGTGCGAGGAGCGGCGGATGGTGCGCCCCTCCACCGGGAACATCACGTTGCGGTCGCCGCCGACATTGGTGTTGCCCGACCACTCGTAGCCCGGGATGGCGACGAAGCGGCCGGGCTCGTCGAACGCGGCGGTGACCTTGTTCAGGTGGTCCCAGAATTCCAGCGTCATCTGGAAGTCGTTGCCCTGGTGGCAGCAGGCATCGACGAAGGCGCGGTCGCGGGCGAAGGCGAAGTACTCCTCGGCCGTGTTGGTGCCGATCGTCTCGGCCGACTGGCCGTGCAGGTCCGCCCAGACGGGGTCGAAGGCGGGGTCGGCGACGCGGAGCGCGTTGGCGCGGGCCAGTTCGGTGCCGGCGGCGTCGTGGAGCGTGATGTCGACGTCGCCGGGTGTGGCGACGCTGAGCCCCTCGACGATGGCGGCGAAGGCACCGGGGCGGAAGTCGACGATCGGCGGCAGGCCCTCGACGGGGGCCGAGGCGCGGAGATGGAGCGTGGTGTCCACCCGGTCGGTCGGGTTGCCCCAGACGTCCTCGGCCTTGATCTTGAGCGCGAAGGGACGGCCGGGGCGGGCGAGCGTGGGGACGTGGGCGACGAAGCGGTCGGGGGCGGCCGGCAGGATGGCGAGACCGGGCTGTCTCGGCACCGGCTGGAACTGGTAGGTCGCGATCGGGTCGACGAGGGTGCGGAACTCGAACCAGGGCGTGCAGAAGGTCTGCATCCGCATGCCCGGGCCGCCCTGGCTGCGGTCGCCGAAGACGATGGTGACGGTGTCGCCCTCCTGCATGAAGCCGTCGACCACGCGGATCGCCAGCGTGCGGTCCCAGGGGCGGACATTGCCCTTCATGTCGTAGCGATAGTCGAGGACGGCGTTGTTCGAGGCGGTGACGGTCGTGAAGCCGGGGCCCGCCGGGTCGTGGAACTGCGGCTTGGTGTGGTCGGCGGCGAAGCGCCAGCAGACGCGCAGCGCGCCCGAGTCGTCGATGCCGTAGCGCCCGCAGGTATAGCTGAGCGTCAGCGTCTGCCAGGACCCCGCCTCGACGGGCGTGTCGGGGGTGAGGACGGCATGGCCGATATCCGCCTCGGCGATGGGGGTCGCCAGCGCGCCGGCGCGATTGGCGAGGCCAGGGCGGACCAGCGGATCCGGGTTGGTGTGCTCGTCGGTCATGGGCGCCCCCTCGGTATGCGGCGGGCCGCCCGGCGGGGCCGGCGCCCTCGGCGGGCGGCAGGCGCGGCAGGCGGCGGCGGTGGGCGGACGGGACAGGCCCGGCCGTGCCCCGTGTCCTAGCGCAGAACGCCCGCCCCGCCACACCCCCTGGCCCGGGGCAACAAGGCCTCCGGCGGTCGCAGGCGGCCTAGCCAGGGGTGCACCGCGTGGCGGGCGGCGGTCGGGCGGCCCCGGCAGGCGCTGCGCCCGGTGGCGGCACCCGGCGGTGAGGCCGCGCCCGCCAAGGGCGATGCCGCCTGCCGCCGCCGCGCGTGGGGCGGCCGCCACGGTGTGCGTCGTTGGATAGGCGGCAGCGGGGGGCGGCAGCGGGGGGCGGCATTGGGGGGCGGCAGTGGGGGGCGGCAGTGGGGGGCGGCAGTGGGACGGGGTAGCGGCCAGGAGCGGACCGGCACTGGGCCACCACTGGGCCTGCACTGGGCCACCACTGGGCCTGCACGGGGCCTGCGCTGAGTCAGTACAGGGCCTGCGCTGAGTCAGTGCAGGGGCTGGGCGGGGGCGGTCGGGCTGGGG
>JBCBPG010000592.1:0-3355 GCA_039820865.1 Pseudomonadota bacterium | reverse complement strand
GCGCCGTTCTCGAAATCGACCAGCACGTCGATGCTGCCCGAGGCGTGCTCGAGCGTCACGGTCGCCGGGCTCTCGTTGGGCAGCGCCGCCATGCCGCTGGCCACGGTGCCGGGGGTCAGGACGCAGGAGGCGAGGCACTGGCTGCCGGTCACGGCCATGGTCGGGTGGCACTTCCAGGGCATGAAGTAGCGCGTGGCGATGGTGCCGCCCTCGCGCGCGCGGGCCAGCAGGCCGAACTTGGGCGTGACCGACTTGGTGACGTCGCCCATGCCCATGCGCCGGCCCGCCTCGATCCGGATCGGCTCCATGCGGGCGTAGAACGCGGTATTGGCGTCCAGCTCCTCGCGGCTCTCGTAGCCGGTCAGGCCGAAATCCTCGGCCCGGGCGATCACCATGGGCATGGTGACGTCCATGCAGGTGACGCGGATGCCGTCGATCTCGTCGGTGAGGTTGCCCGTCGGCAGCAAGGCGCCGGTGATGCCGCCGACCACGTCCATGAAGCTGAGCGCGACCGGTGCCGCGGTGCCCGGCACGCCGTCGATCGCCGCGTCGCCCTCGTACTGCACCGCCCCGCCCGGGGTCTGGATCCTGGCGACGACGCGGGCGCCGGTGTTGACCGCGCGGATGCGGATGGTCGTTTCGTCGCCCGTGGGCGCGAAGAGGCCCATCTCGATGGCCGCGGGGCCGACGCCGGAGAGGATGTTGCCGCAGGTCGGCTTGTAGTCGACCAGCCGCTCCTCGACGCTGACCTGCGCGAAGAAGTAATCGATGTCGGCCCAGTCGTCGTCCGACCGGCTGAGCATCGCGACCTTGGTCGTCACCGCCGCGCCGCCGCCGATGCCGTCGATGTTGAGCGGGTGGCCGGCGCCGACGGCGGCCATCAGCACCTCGGACAGCGTCTCGCGGTCTTCCGGCAGGGCGGCGCGGTCGAAATAGGGCCCGCGCGAGGTACCGCCGCGCATGAAGTGGAAGGGGATGGCGGTCTGGGTCATGGGGCGCCTCCTCCGGCCGCGGCGATATGTCGGCATATCATGTCGGTGAAGGCCGTGGTCGAGAGGGTGCCGCCAAGATCGGGTGTCCGCGTCTCGGAGCTGGCGAGGCAGGCGTCGAGCGCGGTGTTGATCGCCTGCGCCGCCTCGCCCCGGCCGAGATGGTCCAGCAGCATGGCGGTCGAGGCGATCAGCGAGGTCGGGTTGGCCACGTTCTGCCCCGCGATGTCGGGCGCCGAGCCATGCTGGGCCTGCGCCATGGCGTGGCGTTCGCCCACGTTGAGAGAGGCGGCGAGGCCGAGCCCGCCGGCAAGCTCGGAGGCGAGGTCCGAGAGGATGTCGCCGAACATGTTGGTCGCCAGCACCACGTCGAAGCGGCCGGGATGGCGCACCATCAGCGCGGCGGCGGCATCGACCAGCATCTCCTCGTAGGCGATGCCCGGGTAGCGCGCCGCGACGGCGCGACAGGTGTCGAGGAACAGCCCGTCGCTCACCCGCATCACGTTGCCCTTGTGGATCGCGGTCACGCGCCGGCGGCCGTGGGCCCTGGCCAGGCCGAAGGCGTTCTCGGCGATGCGGCGGCTGCCCTCGGCCGTGATGCGGCGGATCGCCAGCGCCACGCCCTCGACCGGCATGAACTCGCCGGGGCCCTCGTGCATGTTGCGATCGGCGTAGAAGCCCTCGAGGTTCTCGCGCACGACGATCATGTTGACCGGCGATCCGGTCGGTGTCGGCACGCCGTGTCGCGAGCGGGCGGGCCGGATGTTCGCATGCAGCGCCAGCCGCTTGCGGAGCGTGCCCGAGGGGTTCACGCCGCCCTCCTCGGCCGGCGGATACGTATTGTGCGAGACCGGGCCGATGACGACGCCATCGACGGCGTGAGCACGCTCGATCACCGCCTCGGGCATGGTCGTGCCCGTCTCCTCCAGCGCCTCGAACCCCACGGCCATGCGCTCGAGCGTGATCGCCGTCCCCGTCGCCTCGGCCGCCGCGGCGAGGGCCCGCCGCGCCGCCGCGGTGATCTCGGGGCCGATGCCGTCGCCATCGAGGCAGAGCAGCGTCAGCATCAGTCGCGGCCGAGCGGCCAGGGCAGATCCACGACGTCCTGCAACAGCCCCGGCGGGAAGTCGCGGTTGAGGACCCCGGCCATGGTACAGAGCAGCGCGATGCCCGCGGCCGAGAGGATCAGCGTCAGTCGCCAGTCGGCCCCCGCACGCACCCTGAGGAAGGTCACCAGGTAGACCGCCAGCGCCAGGATGAAGCCGAGCACGCCCGCCAGGGCCAGGAGCAGCCCGAACCAGCCCAGCGTCATCCACAGCCCGTGCGGCGCCTCGGCATCCTCGCCCGAGGCCTCGCGGTCGGCGAAGACGGCATCGGTCTCGGGCGCGCGCAGCATCCTGACCAGGATCGCCAGCGTCGCCAGCGTGCCCACGAAGGAGACGAAGAGCGGGAAGATCCGGTCCGTCTGTGTCCGGATCCCGTAGGCGTCGATGAAGGTGGCGATGAAGTAGACCAGCAGGAACCCGAGGAAGAGGAGCGGCGCGCGCTTGTGCCCGACCGGCACGTCGCCCTCGGGCAGGATCTGCTTGGCCTGACGGATGCCCAGCACCACCGAGACCACCGTCAGCACGATCAGCACCAGCACGATGGGCGAGAAGATGTACTCCATCCCGTCCAGGAACTCGCGCCGGAAGCGGCTGGCGGCGATCTGGTAGGCCTGGAACGAGAAGTTCTCGGCCTGTGTCGAGAGCACGAAGCCGATCAGGAAGGCCGGGCGCGACCAGTCGAAGCGGCGCAGCAGGATGCCGAGCACGCCGATGAAGAAGATCGCCGCCAGGTCCGACAGCGACTGCGACGACTGGAAGGCCGCGAAGCTGATCATCATGAACAGGAACGGCGCCAGCAGCGCGAAGCGGATCGTGGTGAGCTGCGCGATGGGCTTGGAGAGCAGGATGCAGAGCCCCGCGCCCACCACGTTGGCCAGCGCCAGCGACCAGACCACCGTGTAGGTGATGTCGAGGTTGTTGGTGATCAGCTGCGGCCCGGCCTCGTAGCCAAGGAGCGCGAGGCCGCCGATGAAGACCGCCATCGAGCCCGAGCCGGGGATGCCGAAGATCAGCGTGGGCACCAGCCCGCCGCCCTCCTTGGCGTTGTTCGAGCTCTCCGGCCCGATCACGCCGCGGATGTCGCCCGAGCCGAACTGCGACTTGTCCTTGGCCGACTGCGCGGTGCTGGGCGTGATCGTCGGCGTGATCCCGGGGCTCGGCGGTTCGGTCGTCGACTGGATCGCCTATGGCCACACCGTGCAGTCGGCCAAGGACAAGTCGCAGTTCGGCTCGGGCGACATCCGCGGCGTGATCGGGCCG
>JBCBPG010000591.1:0-3358 GCA_039820865.1 Pseudomonadota bacterium | reverse complement strand
GACGTGACGATCACCAATGCCGGTAACACCTTCAGCGGCGCCGAGGTGATCGACGCGGCGACCGTGACCCTGTCGAGCAGCACGACGGACAGCGGCGCGGCGGCCTTCGCGCTCCGCGACTTCGCGACGACGGGGGGCCTGTCGCTCACCGTGACGGGGGCGGCGGAGATCAGCGGCACCGGGACGGCTGCGGGCACGGGTATCGCGGTCGCGGCGGGCGGGATCACGCTGGCCGACGGCGCCTCGATCGCGACGACGGCGGGCGCGGCCGTGATCGACCTGCAGGCGGGCAGCGACGGGCTCGCCACGGGTGTCGGCGTGGCGGTCTCGACCGCGGGCGCCAGCGCCGACATCACGCTGGACGGCAGCGGGACGGGCGTGACGCTGGGCGACGCGACCGACATCTCGACAGCCGGCGACGATGCGGCCGTTTCCGTCAGCGGCTTCTCGGGCGACGGGGTCAGGACCGGGACGGGGATCTCGATCACCACCAGCGGCGCCAACGCCACCGTCACGGTGACGGGCGGCTATGGCGACGGGGTGACGATCGGCGACGACGGCGTGGTCTCCACGACCGGCTATGGCGGCGCCATCAGCATCACCGGCTACGGCTATTACGGCGCCGACGTGGTGATCGGCGACAACGTGACGATCAGCACCACGCAAGACACGGCGGACATCCTGATCGCGACCGGCACGGCCGGCTACTCGGCCAGCGGCAGCCTGACGATCGGCGACGCGACGGTGGTGAGCACGACCGGCGACCGGGCCGGGATCACGCTCTACAGCAACAACGACACGACCATCGGCGCCAGCACCGTCTCGACGACGGGCGCCTATGGCGACATCCGCTCCGGCACCTTTTACGGCTCGATCGACATCGCCGCGGGCGCGGCGGTGACGACGACCGGGCAGGTCGGGAGCATCGTGGTCGAGGCGGCGCGCGGCCTCACGGTCCTGGCAGACAGCGTCACGACGGACGGTCCGGATGCCGACATCGCGCTGACCGGCGGCACGGCCGGCGCGGGGCCCGCCGATGGCCCGGTTGAGATCGGCGCGGGCACGACGGTGGCGACGACCGGGGCCGGCAGCGCGATCAGCGTCAGCGCCCAGGAGGCAGGCGTCAGCCTCGGTACGGGCGCGACGCTCTCGACCTCGGGCATCGGGGGCGACGCGGCCTCGATCACCGTGCAGGCGGGCAGCGTGGCGGGTTATGTCGACCTGGCGGACGGCGTCTCGCTCGACACCGCCGGCGCGGCCGCGACGATCACGATCGACGGCACGACCGCCGGGGTCACGGCCGGCACGGGCGTCGCGATCGCGACCACCGGCACGGATGCGGGCATCGTCATCACGACCGCCGCGACCGGGGCGGTCGATCTCGGCACCGACACGACGATCACGACGGCGGGCGGCGGTTCCTATGTGGACGTGACGGCCGGCGGGCTCGGCAGCGGTCTTGCCATCGGCGACGGCGTGACGGTCGAGACCGCGGGCGACGACGGCGACATCTATCTCGGCGGCGCGGAAGGCGGCGTCACGGTCGGCACGGGCGCCACGATCGCGACGACCGGCGACGACGCCTATGTCGAGGTGGTGGCGCTCGACACCGCGTCGGTCGAGCTGGGCGCCGGCACGGCGATCACCAGCGCCGGCTCGGGCAGCACCATCGCGCTGGTCGGCGGCGCCAGCGCGGGCGCGGTCGTCGTGCAGGCGGGCGGCACGGTCGCCGCCACCGGCGCGGGCGCCGACACGCGGCTGGCGCCCGGCTATTACGGCAACCTCGACCTCGGCGACGGCGTGACGGTCGAGGCGAGCGGGACCGGCGGTACCGTGGTCCTCGACGTCCGGACGACGGGGTCGGGGGGCGGGCAGACGGCCTTCGCCGGCGACGGCGTGACGCTGCGGAGCGACCAGGCCCTGGCCCTGCCGACGACCGAGCTGGCCGGCACGCTGACGATCGAGGTGGCCGATGGCGGCGTCGCGCTGGCGACGGGTGCGGGCGCGCTGGGCGAGGCGGCGGGCGTGCCCTCGACGCTGGTCGTCAGCGCCTCGGGCGACGTGGCGCTGGGCGACCAGGCGAACGCGATCAGCGCCGTGGACCTCGCGGGTGCCGACATCGCCTTCGACCACACCGTGTCGGGCAGCGCGTCGGCCTCGCTCTCGGTGGCGGGCTTCGCGGCGACGGGCGCGGGGCTCTCGACGCTGTCGAGCGACGCGGCGCTGGCGCTGGACGGTGCCGTCGTGAGCGCGGTGACCGACCTGACCGTGGTGGCGCCGCAGGTCGCGGTCACGGGCGCGCTGGCGGCCGGGCGCGACCTTGCGGTCGATGCGGCCACGCTGGCGCTCGGCCCCGATGCCGAGGCGCGGGCTGGCGGGGCGCTGACGACGACGGGCACGACGACGCTGCAGACGCGCGGCACGCTCGCCGCCGGCACCGCGATCGTGCTGGGCGGCCCGGTGGTCGAGGCCGGGGGCCTGCCCGCCACGCTGGTGATCGAGGCGCCGGGCCAGGCGATCGTCCTGGACGACCCGGCCAACGCCTTCAGCGCGCTGGACGCGACGGTCGGCAGCATCGTGGTGGTGCATGACGCGGCCGCGGCGGCGGCGGGACAGCTGACGCTCGAGAACCTGGTGGCGGATATCGCGGGCGGGGCCTCCAGCGTGGCGACCAACGGCCGGCTCGTGCTGTCGAACGGCGTGATCGTCTCGGCCGGTACCGTCGATCTGACGGGCCTGCCGATCGCGATCGACGGTGCCTTCTTCCTCGACGAGGGGGTCACGTTCAACGCGGCCAGCATGCTGGAGCTGGGACAGGCATCGGTGCTGACCTCGGCCGGTGCGCTGGTG
The DNA here is from genome assembly GCA_039820865.1 of Pseudomonadota bacterium. Classification (GTDB taxonomy): domain Bacteria; phylum Pseudomonadota; class Alphaproteobacteria; order Rhodobacterales; family Rhodobacteraceae; genus Thermohalobaculum. Next base: position 508 of record JBCBPG010000591.1, on the reverse strand, counting down.
CTGCCGGCGACCACGATCGACGGTGTGGCCACGGTGGTGGTGCAGGCGGGCGGGCTGACGCAGGTCGGGCCCGTCACCGAGGCGGTGGACAGCGTGACGCTGGCGCCGGTCGCCTCGACGCTGGTGGTCGAGGCGCCGGGCCAGGCGGTGGTGCTGGACGACCCGGCCAACAGCGTCAGCGCGCTGGACGCCACGGTCGGCAGCCTGGTCGCGGTGCAGGATGCGGCGGCGGCGGCCGATGGCCAGCTGACGCTCGTGGCGCTGGCGGCGGATCTGCCGGGCGGCGCGTCGAGCGTGACGACGGACGGCCGGCTGATGCTGACGGGCGGCACGGCGACGACGGCGGGCACGGCGGTGCTGACCGGCCTGCCGATCGAGATCGGGGGCGCCTTCCTCCTCGACACCGGTGTCTCGTTCGGCGCCGGCAGCACGCTGGAGTTCGACCCCGGCGCGGTCCTTACGACCGTCGATGCCCTCGCCCTGCCGGCGACCACGATCGACGGTGTGG
>JBCBPG010000590.1:0-3361 GCA_039820865.1 Pseudomonadota bacterium | reverse complement strand
TCGGACGCCGCGTCGGCGCTCGACTATCTCCAGCAGATGAACCCCAACGCCAAGGCGTGCTGGGTGGCGGGCTTCTCGTTCGGCGCCTGGATCGGGATGCAGCTGCTCATGCGCCGGCCCGAGATCACGGGCTTCGTCTCGGTCGCGCCGCCGGCGAACATGTACGACTTCTCGTTCCTCGCCCCCTGCCCCTCCTCGGGCCTGATCATCAATGGCGAGGCCGACCGCATCGTGCCCGGCGCCGATACCGAGAAGCTGGCCGCCAAGCTCAAGCAGCAGAAGGGCATCACGATCACCCACACCACCGTGCCCGGCGCCAACCACTTCTTCGAAGCCGGCATGGAGGAGATGATCGACATCGTGAAGGGCTACGTCCACGCCCGCATGATCGAGGGCGGGCGCTAGGGCGCGACGGGGCCGGAGGGGGCATGGCCGAGGGATCGCGAGGTCACTGGAGCCGCCACCCGGCCTTCATCGCCCTGCTCTCCTTCGTGCTGAGCGGCGTGATCGCCTCGCTGATCGGCTATGGCCTCGCGCTGCGTGCCGAGGCCGACCGCGCCGCCGAGGCCGACCGTCGCCTGCGCATCGCCGCCGCCCGGGACTTCGCCGAACTGATCGGGGAGCGCCGGACCCGCGCCGCGCTCGTCGCCTCGGCGCTCCGCCGCGGGGCGGAGTTCTGGGCGGACACCGACGAACTCTGCCATCGCAAGCGCGCCTATGACGAGGCCTATCTGCGCTGGAACGTCCGGATCCAGTCCGCGATGCTGCAGGTCCGCGAACTGGTCGACGCGCCCGACTATTCCCGCATCGAGACCGTGATCGAGGAGCGGCTCGTCGTCCGCCTCCTCTCCCCGGCCGACGCCTGCCTGACCGACGGCTACGACGCCGCGATCGCGGGCCGCGGCGGCGCGGCCGCCTGGGACGGCTGCGAGGGCGACCGCCTGCGCCGCCAGACACGGATCTGCGGGGTCGCGATCACCGACGCGATCCATGCGCTCTCGCGGGCGACGCTTAGCGAAGACCAGGCGATCAGGCGCATCGTCGACGCCTGCCCCTGACACCGCGGGCCCTGCCAGCCGCCCGGGGCGCCTGTCAGCCCGGCCGGGCGATGCGGCCGCCGCAGACCGGGTGGCGGGCGCCGGTGGTGGCGGGGGCCGAGGTGGGCAGGCCGCGGAGGACCCGCACGGCGAGATAGGCGAAGGCCTGGGCCTCGAGCATGTCGCCGTCGAGGCCGATCGCCTCGACCGGGGCGACGGGGGCGTCGAGCGCCTCGATCAGCCACTGCATCATCGTCGGGTTGTTGCGCCCGCCGCCACAGACCAGCCAGCGCGCGGGCCGGCCCGGCAGATGGCGCGCCGAGGCTGCGACGCAGTCGACCGTGAAGGCCGTGAGCGCGGCCGCCCCCTCCTCGGTCGAGACGTCGTCGAGGCGTGCGGGCAGCGTGTTGAAGGCGTTGCGGTCGAGCGATTTCGGCCCCGGACGGCCGAGGTAGTCGGCGACGAAGTTCGAGGCGAGGCGGGGCATCAGCGCCGCCCGCGCGCCCGCCCCCGCGGCCGCGGCGCGTCCGGCGGAATCCATCGGACGCCCCGTCCGCGCCGCCATCCAGTCGTTGATCAGCGCGTTGCCGGGCCCCGTGTCGAAGGCGACAAGACTGCCCTCGCCGTCATCGGGCCCCACGGCCAGGGGATCGACCCAGGTGACGTTACCGACGCCCCCGATGTTCAGCACCGCCTGGGGGGCGTCCACGCCTTTCCAGGCGAGGGCGGCGCGGTGGAAGAAGGGTGCCAGCGGCGCCCCCTGCCCGCCCGCCGCGACATCGGCACTGCGGAAATCCCAGACGACGGGGCGGGCGAGCGCGCGGGCCACGGCCGCGCCATCGCCGATCTGCCAGGTCCAGCCGCGCTCGGGCGCATGGGCGAGGGTCTGGCCGGGAAAGCCGATCAGCCGCGGCTGCTGGGCGGCCGGCACCTCGGCCAGGAGCGCGGCGGCGGCGGCGGCATGGGCGCGCTCGACCTCGCCCGCCGCGCGGGCCAGCGTCTCGACCGCGCGCGGCCCGTCGGGCTCGCGGAAGGCGGGCGGGTCGGCCAGCACCTCGCGCAGCGCCGGCAGTTCGAACTCGGCATACCAGTGCATCCGCGAGGGACCCGTGTCGTAGATCCGCTCCCCATCCGTCAGCACCAGCCCCGCGTCGATCCCGTCGAGCGAGGTGCCGCTCATCAGCCCCAGCGCCCAGACCGGCGCCCCCGCCGCCACCGCAGGTCCCTCGCTCGCCGTCATCACCGCATCCCGTTGCTCTGCGCCGTCCCCAGGGGGCCTCCGGCGCGTGACCGCGCCTGCGGCACAGGTCGCACGGCCACGTCCCTTCCGCCGCAGGCGCCTCGCGCCGGAGGCCCCCTTCCCTTCGTCCCGTCGATCGCTATACCCCGCCGGCGAGACAAGCGAGGGCCCCATGACCTATCAGCCCAGATCCGATTTCCTGCAGGTCCTCTCGGCCCGCGGGTTCATCCAGGACTGCACCGATCTCGAGGGGCTCGACCGGCGCCTGCTCGCCGGCTCGGTCCCGGCCTATATCGGCTATGACTGCACCGGTCCGTCGCTGCATGTCGGCCATCTCGTCAACATCATGATGCTGCGATGGCTGCAGAAGACCGGCGGGCGACCGATCGTCCTCATGGGCGGCGGCACGACGCGCATCGGCGATCCGTCCGGCAAGGACGAGACGCGCCAGATGCTGACCGATGCCAGGATCGCCGAGAACATGGCCTCGCTCCGCGGCGTCTTCGCCACCTATCTCGCCTTCGAGGAGCAGGGCGGCAACGCCATCCAGCCCAACAACGCCGACTGGCTGAACGCGCTCAGCTACATCGACTTCCTGCGCGACTATGGCCGCCACTTCACGATCAACCGCATGCTGACCTTCGAGAGCGTCAAGGGCCGGCTCGACCGCGAGCAGCCGCTGACCTTCCTCGAGTTCAACTACATGCTGCTGCAGGCCTACGACTTTCTCGAACTCTACCGCCGCGAGGGCTGCCTGCTGCAGATGGGCGGGTCGGACCAGTGGGGCAACATCGTCAACGGCATCGACCTCACCCGCCGGATCGAAGGGGCGGAGGTCTACGGCCTCACCACGCCGCTGCTCACCACCTCGGACGGGCGCAAGATGGGCAAGACGGCGCAGGGCGCGGTCTGGCTCAATGTCGACATGCTCCCGGCCTACGACTTCTGGCAGTTCTGGCGGAACACGACCGATGCCGATGTGGGCCGCTTCCTCAAGCTCTTCACCGAACTGCCGGTCGAGGAATGCGAACGGCTGGGCGCCCTCGGCGGCGCCGAGATCAACCACGCCAAGGAGGTGCTGGCG
>JBCBPG010000589.1:0-3361 GCA_039820865.1 Pseudomonadota bacterium | reverse complement strand
CTCGCGGGCACGGGCACGGTCGCGGGCGCGGGCTTTGAGCGTGGGCAGGTTCGTCGGGTGCAGGCGCCGGGCACGGTCGTCGGGCGCGGTCGTCGGGTGCGGGCGCCGGGCGTGGGCGTAGGGTGCCGGCACGGGCGTGCGGCGCGGGCGTGCGGCTCGGGCGTGCGGCGCGGGCACGGGCGCGGGCGTGCGGCGCGGTCCGGGGGCAGGGCCGTCGTGGTCGCGCGCCGGCCGACGTCGGCAAAGCCGTCCGGCAGCGATCCGACGGCGGGTCCCGCGACGTTGCCGATGCAGAGGTCCCGGAGCACCGCGTCCGGCAGGTCATCTTCCCGGGCGCGGCCGGTGTCGCCGCCCGACGGGTCCCGGGCGATGGCATCGCAGCCGTCGTCCTGCCCGGCGGGGTGACGGTGGCGCCGGAGCTATCGACCGCGACGGCATCGGGGACGTCATCATCCGCCGCGCGGGGGAGACAGGCGGTCGGCTGGTCCATGAGCCACTTGCCGAGCGTGCCGCCGTCCTCGGCCCGGCGGGTCCCGGCGGTGTCGCGGGCGCATGTGGCTCGCCCTCGCCCGTAGCGGGTCCGGCATCAGGGGCGCCCGGCGCCTCGGCCGGGTCGTCCGGGTCTTCTGCGTGCGGCGGCGCGATCTGGTGCCTTGCGGCGATGGGTGCGGACGATGGGGCGCCGGCTCTGCCGCCCCCGCCCGGGCGGTATGGCGGTGTCGGTCCCGACCTTGGTTCTGGGCGAGGATCCCGACGCTTGCCGGGCGTGACGGGGCGGGTGGCCCGCGCGCCCGTCGCGGTGACGGCGGCGGGCCTGTCGAGGACCGTCGATCGCCGCATCAGGCCATGCGGCGATGGGGTGAGGCGCGCAACACCGGCGGGTGTGCGGGGGGAGTGCGGCTCGCGCGTGCCGCGGCCCGGCCGTCGGCAGCCTGGGGCGTTGGCAGGGCCGGGCGTCGGCAGGTTGGGGCGTCGGCAGGGCCGGGCGTCGGCAGCCTGGGGCGTCGGCAGGCCCGGGGGTCGGCAGACCCGGGCGTTGGCAGGGTTGGGGTGTCGGCGGGCTCAGGGCGCCGGCGGGACCAGGGCGTCGAGGTCGGGGCGCAGGACGACGCTCTCCTGCTCGTGCGGGTCGGTGCGGGCGATGACGGCCCTGGCCTCGACCGCGCCGAGATTGGCGGGCAGGTGGGGCATGCCGGCGGGGATGTAGACGAGGTCGCCCTCGGCCACGTCCATGCGGTTCTCGAGCCGCTCGCCCCACCACATGGTCGTCTCGCCAGCGAGCATCAGGATCGCGGTCTCGTGACCCTCGTGCAGGTGTGCCCTGGCGCGCCCGCCGGGCGGGATGGTGAGGAGGTGCATGCAGATGCCGCGCGCGCCCACCGTCTCGCGCGCGACGCCGGCGAGGTAGTCGAAGCCCTGCTTGCCGGCATAGGTCTCGCCCGGGCGGATGCGGCGGCAGGCGGTCGGCATGGTGTCGGTCATGATGCGTGGGCTCCGGTGCGGCTGGCATGTCTTCGGCGGCGCTGCGCGGTTGAACCCCGGCACGCCATCACGGCAGATGGGGTCGCGGAACCGGAGAGGGGAGAGGCTGATGCGCATCGCGGTGATCGGGGTGGGCGGGGTCGGTGGCATGCTGGCGGTGCGGCTGGCGGCGGCGGGGCACGAGGTCTCGGTCGTGGCGCGGGGGGCGCACCTGGCCGCGATCCGGGAGCACGGGCTCCGGCTGGTGACGCCCGACGACGACCTCACCATGCGGCCGGCGGCCGCGGCGACCACGGGGGCGGATCTCGGCCCGGCCGATCTGGTGATCGTCGCGGTCAAGGGGCAGGACCTCGAGGGGGCGATGGACCTGATGGCGCCGCTGATGGCGGGGCAGGGAGCGCTTGGCCCGGTCGTGGCGCTGCCGTTCCTGAACGGGGTCGAGGCGACCTCGATGCTGGCGGCGCGCTTCGGCACCGGGCAGGCGCTGATCGGGACGGCGCGGATCTCGGCCTTCATCGAGGCGCCGGGCGTGGTGCGCCAGGCGACGGCGAAGGCCTCCTACATCCTGGGCGATGCGGCCGGCCGCCAGGACGGGGCGGCGGTGACGGCGATCCGCACGGCCTTTGGCGCGGCGGGGATCGCGGCACCCGACTGCGCCGATGTGCGCCGCGATCTCTGGGCCAAGTTCGCGGTGCTGGTGGCGCTGGCGGGGGTCACGGCCGGGGCGCGCTGCGATGTCGGCACGCTGCGCGCGACACCGGCGCTCGGCGATCTCTTCCGCCGCCTCTCGGCCGAGGTGGTGGCGCTGGCCGCGGCCGAGGGCGTGACGCTGCCGGACAGCCAGCCCGAGGAGGCCTACGGCTTCATGTCCCGGCTGGGGGCGGAGGTGCGCGCCTCGATGGCCTTCGACCTCGCCAGCGGCAAGGCGCTGGAGGTCGACTGGCTGAACGGCGCGGTGGCCCGCCTCTCGGCCGCGCACGGGATCGAGGCGCCGGCGAATGCGACGGTCGCCGCGCTGCTTGCGCCGTTTCGCGACGGCGCGCGGGCCTGATCGCGGGGCGCCATGCGGCGGCGTGACCGGGGTGGCGTGACCGGGGCGGCGGCGCCTGTCGGTCTTAACCATTTGAGAATAATACACCTGTCCCGATCCGGTTCATCCCCCCCGATTTAGTCGTCGATTAAGCACAATGAAAGGTTGGCAGGGCCCGGGACCCTCCGTATCTCGACATCACGACGCGTGAGCGATGCGGGTAGCGTTTGGCATCGTTGTGGGTGTGTGGTTCGAGTGCGTCCCTGTCCGACGCGTGGTTTGCATGCTTGATGTGTGTTCCCGGCAGAAGGCCGGGCCTGTCCGGATGCGACCGGCGGGCCCTCGGCCCATGACACGCCGGCTGCCGGGATACCGGCGCCGCTTCCCCCCGATCACGATGCCCGGTGCCCTCCCGGCGCGGTTGCGTTCTGCGGTCGCGCCGTCCGATACAGGACCCATCCGGCGGCACGACCGGGGCTTCGGGAAGGAGGTCGGCGATGGCCGAGGGCGACGCGCGCGGGGGCGAGAGCACGCATGGGGCCAGCGAGCGCGAGTCGCTCCGGCCCGAGGGGACGCGTGACGATGCGCTGAAGGCGGCGGCGCTGCGCTATCACGAGGACCCGGTGCCGGGGAAGCTGGCGATCCGCGTCACCAAGCCCATGGCCACGCAGCGCGATCTCTCGCTCGCCTATTCGCCGGGCGTGGCCGAGGCGTGCCTGCGCATCAGGGACGAGCCGGGCGATGCCTATCGCTATACCGGCAAGGGCAACCGGGTGGCGGTGATCTCGAACGGCACGGCGGTGCTGGGCCTCGGTGCGATCGGCGCGGCCGCATCCAAGCCGGTGATGG
>JBCBPG010000588.1:0-3367 GCA_039820865.1 Pseudomonadota bacterium | reverse complement strand
ATGGCGGCGTTGCCGCTGGTGTCGCCGATCGCCAGGTGCTGGCCACCGGGCGACCAGGCCAGCGCGCTGACGGGGGCACCGTCGGCGCGCAGCACCATCTCGTCGTTCGAGCCGGTCTGCACCACCGCGACCAGCCCGTTGGCATAGCCGCCGGCGATCAGGGGGCGCTCGGGGTTGGCTGCGACCCGCTCGACGACGACGAGGCCGTTGCGCCCGGCATGGAGCGCGTCGCCGAGATGGCCGTCATCGAGCGCCCAGGCGACCACCCGAAAGGCGCCGGAGGCGGCCAGGACGGTGGTGTCGGGTGTCCAGGCGAAGGAGCGCACGGGGGTGGGGAAGTCCTCCACCATCTCGCCGTCGCAGTCATCCGGATCGATCAGGGCGAAGCCCGGCTCGTCAAAGGCGCAGGCGAGGCGCCGCCCGTCGGGGCTGAAGGAGAGCGTGACGGGCACGTGGTCGAGCGCCACGCCGGCGCCAAGCGCTCCGTCGGTCACGAAGGAGACGCCGCGCGCATGGCCCACTGCCAGCCGCCCGCCGCCGGGCGCGAAGGCGAGCGCGGTGATCGGTTCGCCGAAGGAGAGCACCGTCGAGCGCTCCACGTCCTCGGCATCCAGGAGATGGACGGCATCGCCCGCCCCCACCGCCACGGCCCGCGATGCCGGGTCACGGGCGATCGGGCCGACGCTGCCGCCGAGATCGAGGCGCAGCGGCACCGCCAGCCCGCGCGGCGTGATGCGCATGATCCCGCCCCGGGTGCCGGCCGCAAGGAACTGGCGATCGCCGAGAGAGACGACCGGGGCGGCCGCGTCGCCGACGCTGACGGTGGGGCGGACCGCCGCCTTGCGCGGCAGGATCGTGCGCCGACCGTCCTCGACCGACAGCCGGACCCGGGTTTCGGGTCGCTCGGGATCGGCCATGCTGGCGATCGCCAGGCTGTCCTCCATGGCGAAGGCGACCGCGGTCTCGTCGCGGTTGAAGGTGGCCGAGACCACGGGGGCGGGCAGGGTCCAGTGCCGGGCCAGCAGGTCGAAGAGCGTCGGCGAAGGCATGGTGTCGACGGTCATTGCGGCTCCCCATCATTGTTCGCCGGCGGCGAGTTCGGCGTCCAGCGCCGCCAGCTTCGTCTCAAGCTCGGCGACGCGCGCATCGGCCTCGGCAAGCCGCTGCTGCGCGGCATCGAAATCGTGGTCCTGGAAACCGTGGTCCTGGCCGGCGCCGGCGCCTGGGGTGCCGGGCTGGCCCGCGGTCGCCAGGCGGGCGATCTCGGCCCCGCCGGCGCCCGCCACGGCCTTGTTATGCGCCGCGTTGGCCTGGCCGAGGGCGAGCACCACCGCCATCCGGTCGGCCAGGATCTCCGCGCGGGGGCGCATCATCGCTCGGCCGCCCGCGCTGCGGCCCGGGTGGCGCTGGCGTCGATCTCCGCGAGCTGTCGGGGCAGTTCGTCCGCTTCGGCGACGAACTTGTGCTCGACGGTCTCGATATGGGTGCGGAGCGCGTCCCAGATGTCGGTGCGGATCACGCTGGTGGTGTCGCCCAGCAACCGCTCGATCTCCTCGATCCGGAAGGGCCGGGCCAGCGCGACGCCGTGGAAGACGAAGTCGCGCATCTCGGTGGCGTGGCTGTCGATGAAGATCTGGAGCAGCGCATGATCCTCGCGCCGAATGCCGCGCGCCTCCAGTTCCCGGATCACCAGGTCCTGGAAATACTTCAGAACTTTGTATTGCGCCTCGCCAAGAAACTGCATCGTGAAGATGATGTCGCGCGGTGCGCTCTCCATGATCTCCTGCGCCAGGACGCCGCCCCCCGCCGGCACCTCGGCCGCGTTGTGATCGTACTCTGGCATATCACCCAACATTCCTGCCGCCACGTTGGCGAAAAGCGCGGCCGCTTGCGCGCGATCAAGGAAGTGAAGCGAAATACACACCACAATGCAATAGAATAAAATTCATCTATTCATGTAAACAATCATGAAGGCGCTCAGGTTTCAATTGTAAAATCCTGTTACGAATTGCTGCGAGCGCTCAGTTTTTCGCGATCGCAAAAAACCCTGTAGTTGCAATCCCCTCGCACGGATCGCGCCGACTGGCACACGGATTGCAGTTCCACCCTTCAGAAGAGGTGCGCCGTCCATTCCGGATGGCCCGGAAGAACGAAGGAACGGGGAGCATGGCCGCATGCCGGCATCAGGGACCCGACGGTTACCGGGGGCACGATGTGCCAGCGGCCCGGCCGGAGCCTCTGCTCCCGCTCAACCTTTGCCGATGCGAAGCGATCCGACCTTCGAGCCCGAAGGTCGCCCCCGGAACAATCAGAGGTAAGCAATGTCAACGCTGACACTGAACAAGATCACGTCGCAGAAGGGCATCTCCGTCGGTGAAGCCACCAAGAAGATCGCCGACCTGGGATGGAACCCCTCCTACGTGCAGGAGGCGATGACCTATCCCACCGACTACAAGATCGCCAAGGCACCGCGCGACCCGATGAAACAGGTTCTTCGGTCCTATTTCCCGATGCAGGAAGAAAAGGACAACCGGGTTTACGGGGCGCTCGATGCGGCGCTGCGCGGCGACATGTTCCGCAATGTCGAGCCGCGTTGGGTCGAGTGGATGAAGCTGTTCCTCGCGATCATCCCGTTCCCGGAGATCTCGGCGGCGCGTTCGATGGCGATGGTCGCGCGGCTGGCGCCGGGCGAAGACCTGCGCACCGGCTTCACGATGCAGATGGTGGACGAGTTCCGGCACTCGACCATCCAGATGAACCTCAAGAAGTGGTACATGGAGAACTACATCGACCCGGCCGGGTTCGATATCACCGAGGAGGCGTTCGGCAAGTGCTACGCCACCACCATCGGGCGCCAGTTCGGCGAGGGCTTCATCACCGGTGACGCGATCACCTCGGCGAACATCTACCTGACCATCGTCGCCGAGACGGCCTTCACCAACACCCTGTTCGTGGCGATGCCGTCTGAGGCCGCGCGCAACGGCGACTACGCCCTGCCGACCGTCTTCCTGTCGGTGCAGTCGGACGAGAGCCGGCACATCGGCAACGGCCACTCGCTGCTGATGGCGACGCTGAAGGACCCCGAGAACCACCTGCTGATCGAACGGGACATGAAGTACTCGTTCTGGCAGAACCACGCCATCGTCGACGCCGCGATCGGTACCTTCATCGAGTACGGCACCACCAACCGCGACAAGGACAAGGAGTCCTACGCGGAGATGTGGCACCGCTGGATCTACGAGGACTACTACCGGACCTACATGCTGCCGCTCGAGAAGTACGGCATCAAGATCCATCACGATGACGTCGCCGAGGCGTGGAAGCGCATCACCGAGAAGATGTATGTCCACAAGGTGGCGCAGTTCTT